>CAIKTE010000206.1 GCA_903830285.1 uncultured Chitinophagaceae bacterium
ATGCTAAATCAGGAGATTCTTATGCTTTATTAATCAACAATTGCTCTAATGTTCAACTGGGAACAGATAATGGCTTTACTCTTTCATTTGGTGGTTCCAGTGAGTTTGCAGGACCTGTAGCTGATTTTAAAGATTCAATTGTGTCTTCATGCCTGCAATATAATTTAGTGACTTTTACTGATAAATCTATTGGTGCTGTTTCATATCACTGGGATTTTGGGGAATCTGCCACTCCGCAAACTGCTGATTCACCGGGACCTTTCACTGTGTCATATTCCTCTGCAGGAAATAAAACTATTGTTATGTCTGTAGCCGGAAATGGAGGCTGCCAGGTTATTAAAACTGCAAATATTAATATCTCCACTGAATTGAACGTTGCAATAAAAGATACTTCTATATGTAAAGGGCAAAGTGCAAAGATTTATGTCAATGGCTATAATACATATTTATGGAATGATGGTTCTGTTTCAAATCCTTTAATAGTTGCCCCTGAAGTTACAACAACATATTATCTGACTGCCACCAGCAATGCAGCATGTCTATCAACCGGTTCGGTAGTTGTAAATATCAAAAGCATTACAGTCACTCCTACCAGCAATTCTCCTGTGTGCGAAGGCGATATATTAAGGCTTTATTCATCTTCTATCAATAATGCAACATATGCCTGGACTGGTCCTGATAATTTTAAAAGTTCACAGCAAAATCCGGTTTTAGAAAATATATCAACTGCTTCAAAAGGATTATATACAGTTATTGCATCTGATAATAATGGTTGTTCTAATACGGCAAATGTTACAGTTAATGTTAGTTCAAAACCTAATGTTACAATAAATCCTGTACTGACAAATGTTTGTTATGGTAATTCTGTTACTTTAACTGCCAGCGGAGCTTCTTCTTACCAATGGTCGCCTTCTGAAGGCTTAAGCTCAACTACCGGAAGTTCTGTTATTGCAAATCCTGCTCTTAATTCTACTTATACAGTTATTGGAAAAGATGCTAATGGGTGTACTAATTCAGGTTACACTATAATTAATAAAGATACTATTCATGTTCATTTAGGTGAAAACGATTCTATTTGTGCAGGTTCTTCAGTTACATTGGATGCCGGAATAAGTCCTGCAACATATACCTGGAATGACAATTCGCACAACAAAACATTAACAGTGACTCAGCAGGGCAGTTATTCTGTTACTGTCATTGATAATTACAATTGCGCTTCATCTGATGAAATAGAAGTCATTGCCTATACTCCTATACCATTGAATATGGGCAAAGACAGAACCATTGATGTGGATACAACTATAATCCTGCATGCCGGCACTGGATTTAAAATTTACAAATGGCAGGATGGCACAACTGATCGATTCAAAGACCATGCAAAAAGAGGAAGCGCAATGAAACAAACTATTTGGTTACCAGCGACGAAACCAATCGCTACGGCGTCCGGTACAACAGTCACTCCATCGCCAGCGTTGCAGGCGAATCCATCGGCGATGAACAAATTCATGTCGGTTTTGCAGGCGCTCGAACCTGTGGCGCTTTTGGGTGTCGCGCCGTTCATCAAAAATCCTGCGTC
>CAIKTE010000207.1 GCA_903830285.1 uncultured Chitinophagaceae bacterium
CAGCAGGGAAAGCTATGCTTTTGAAAACAAGTATTTATTCTCCTTTAACGTAAGAGCAGATGGGTCTTCAAAATTTGCATCTAACCAACGTTGGGGTTATTTCCCTTCAGGTTCTGCAGCATGGAGAGTATCCAGAGAGAACTTCATGAAGAATGTAAACTTTATCAATGACCTGAAACTGAGAGTTGGTTATGGTCAGGTGGGTAATAACAGGATCAATGATTATCTGTATATCAATACATTTAATAACAATGCTTATTATTATGGAATTAACGGACAACCTGTTTATGGTTATACTTCTGCAGGTTTAGTGAATCCTAATTTGCAATGGGAAACAACCATCAGCAGAAATATAGGGTTAGATATCAGCATTCTGAAAAACAAATTGAACCTGTCAGTTGATTATTACAGAAACAATACAAATGGATTGTTGCTGAATACACCGATCGCTTCTACTTATGGTTATGCAAGCCAATTGCAGAATGTAGGTTCAACTGAAAACAAAGGTTGGGAATTTCAATTGAATGCAGTGTTGGTTCAAAAGAAAGCTTTCTCCTGGAATGCCAATTTCAACATTTCCTTTAATCAGAATTCCATCACAGCTTTGGCTACCAATCAAAATTCATTCTTAACCGGTGCAGGTTGGGGTGTATCTGGTCAGCCACTGGATTATATTACCAAGATCGGAGAATCTGTAGGAGCCATGTATGGATTTGTAACAGATGGTTTCTATAAGGTCTCAGATTTTGACTATAACACAACATCAAAAACTTATACATTAAAAGCCGGGGTAGTTACAGATGCATCTATAGTAGGAGCACCTCAACCCGGTACACTTAAATTAAAAGATGTGAATGGAGATGGCGTTGTAGATATAGATCATGACCGTACAATTATCGGTCATGCCACACCAAAATTCCAGGGTGGTTTGAATCAGCAGTTTGTATACAAAAATTTTGATGCAAGTATTTTTGTCAATTTTGTATATGGTAACGATATATATAATGCTAATAAGATCGAGTTCACGAATGGATATACCCCTAATTCTAATTTGTTAGCGATCATGCAGAACAGATGGAGAACAGTAGATGCAAACGGAGCAGTTGTTACTGACCCTACTGCATTAGCTGCACTGAATACCAATGCTCAAATATGGAAACCTATAACCGGTGCCGGTGCATTTTACCTGCATTCATGGGCTATTGAAGATGGTTCTTTTTTACGAATCAATAATGTAACTTTAGGATATACGATTCATGCAAAAAGCTTGCAGAATCTGCATATTAACAGATTGAGGGTTTACGGTACTGTAAATAATCTGGCCATCTTTACCAATTACTCAGGATATGATCCTGAAGTGAATGTAAGGGCTTCAAATCCTTTAACTCCGGGTTTGGATTATTCAGCATATCCTAAGAGCAGAACATTCATGGTTGGTGTTAATGTATCATTTCAATAGATAAAAAAATTATTCCGCATATGAAAAAGACATTTCTAAATAACATAAAAATCAGCATTGTTCTTTTGCTGGTACTGGTTGTAAGTTCATGTAAAAAATATCTGGATGAGCAACCCATCACATCCTTTGGTACTGATTTCGTTTTCAGCAGTATTCCAACTGCCTATCAGGCCACAGCTGGTGCGTATAGTCAGTTAACCGGTGATCAGGGATATGGCATCCGTATCAGTTTGTATTATACGGTTGATAATGATGAAACACAGGGACCTACTGCTGCAAGTGATAATGACAGAAGGGATATTGCCCGTTATCAGGCAACACCCGGTAATGCACAGTTAAACAGTCCATTCTTGCAATTATTCCGCGGGATAGAATATGCCAATATCTGTATTGCCAATATTCCCAAAATGTCGCAGTATAAAGATTCAAAACAATTGCAGAGAATGTATGGTGAAGCATTGACATTGCGTGCGCAATATTATTTTGAAGCTATCAGAAACTGGGGTGATCTGCCTGCAGATTTTCAACCTGCTGCAGTATTAGCTATTACCAATCCTTTACCTACAAGAGTAAACAGAGATACATTATATAATCATCTGTTAGATGATCTTTTAACAGCCGAAAGCTTAGTGCCTTGGAAATCTGAATTGGCTGCAATCGGAGATCCAATTGATGAAAGGATCACTAAAGGTGTAGTAAAAGGCTTACGTGCAAGAATTGCTTTATTCCGTGGTGGATATTCTTTACGTAATACTTCTTCACAAATGGAAAGACCGGCTGATTATTTAACCTATTATGCCATTGCCAGAAGTGAATGTAATGATATCATGACTTCAGGTCAGCACGGTTTATTGGCCAGTTATAAATCATTATTCAAAGATTATGTTTGCGGTCATGCTGTAACTGATCCTTCTAATGAATTGATGTTCCAGGTAGCTGCAGTAGGCGGTACAGGAGCAGGAGATACCAAGTTGGGTTATTATAACGGACCTACCGTTAATGCTTTAGGAAATAAAAGTATCAATATCCTCCCCACTTATTTTTACTTATTTGATTCAACCGATCTGAGAAGAGATGTTACCTGTGCACCATATATTGTTGCAGCTGATGGCGCAACAAAAACGCCTCAAACCATTTCTGCCATCAATGATGGAAAATACAGAAGAGACTGGATCACCAATCCTGTTATTTCTCCAACCAATTCTGTACAGTATTTAGGTTTGAAATGGCAGATACTTCGTTATGCTGATGTTTTGTTGATGTTTGCAGAAGCAGACAATGAGATCAATGGAGGTCCATCTGCTGCAGCTTATACAGCCATTAACTCGGTAAGAAGAAGAGGTTATGGTTTGCCAATTGCAACAGCTAATGCAAAAGTTGATCTTCCTGCTGGTTTATCCAAAGCAGATTTCTTTACTGCATTGATGAAAGAACGTTCTCTGGAACTGGGTGGAGAAGGTGTAAGAAAATTCGATCTGATCAGGTGGAATTTATTGGGAACAACTTTGGCAAATACCAAGACGGCTTTGACCAATATGTCTAATCTGGTAGCACCTTATAATGTATTGCCTGTTTCTATGTATTATATCACCAACACAAAAGCTGATGATGGTACGATCTGGAAAAATTCATTGTATACAACTGCGCCAACAAGTACACCATCAGGAACAACAAAGATCACCTGGATGGGTACTGCGGGAACAGCTAATCTTATTTATGCAACAGCATTGTCAAGGTTTGCAACAGGATTTACTGCTAATAAAACAGAATTGTTGCCTATTCCTCAGGCAGCAAGAGATGCCAATATCAATCTGACACAAAATCCGGGATATTAATATTCGAATAAAAATAGTTAGTCTCAAGTTTAGTGTTTTATCATACAGTATCCCCGCTTCGGCGGGGATACTTATTCAATCAGGTTAAGAAAAATTATATGAAAAAAATCATTACAGTTTTCAGTATCAGTTTGATGTCTTTTATCAACCCTTCAAGTAAGATCACGATCTGGATGATCGGCGACAGTACCATGGCCATCAAAGAAACGAAGACCTATCCTGAAACGGGTTGGGGAATGCCGTTTGTCTATTTTTTTGATTCTTCTGTAACGATTGAGAACAGGTCAAAGAATGGAAGAAGCACAAGATCTTTCATAGAAGAAAAATTATGGCAACCCGTTAGTGAGAACATGAAAGAAGGAGATTATCTTTTTATTCAGTTTGGACATAACGACGAAGTGATCACCAAAAAAACATATACTGCTCCTGATGATTTTAAAAAGTATTTAGAACTCTATGTGCAGTCAGCAAAAGCAAAAAAAGTAATTCCTGTTTTGATCACACCTGTTTCAAGAAGAAATTTCGACAGTGCAGGAAATGTAAAGCAAACGCATCCTCTTTATTCTGATATGGTTCGAACAGTGGCAAAAGAACAGCAGGTGATACTGATCGATCTGGATGAAAAAAGCAGGGCCTTATATCAACAATTCGGAGATAAAAATTCAAAACTCTTATTCATGCAATTGGATTCATTGGAACATCCCAATTATCCTGCAGGTAGAAATGATAATACACATTTCAATGAACTGGGTGCTCGAAAAATTGCAGAACTGGTTCTGGCAGAGATCAAAAAACAAATACCTGATCTCAGTAATAGAATCGTTGTGCGTGCCGTAAAATAAAGTGTATGAAAAATATGTTCCTACGCCACTGTTGGTGTTTTCACCAACAGGATTTACTTAACGTACTATAAATTAATTTATGAAATTATTTTGATGAGTTGTTGGTGAAAACACCAACAACGGCATCAAATACCTGATCTCAGTAACAGAATCGTTGTATGTACCGTAATATAAAGTGTATGAAAAATATATTTCTTTTTCTTGTATTAGGTTTTTCTATTCAGGCAAATGCACAACAAAAAATCGTGGTTGCACAAGACGGAACAGGAAATTACAGGTCAGTACAGGAAGCATTCGACGCAGTTCCGGCAGGCAATACAAAGCCCATAACTGTTTTTGTAAAGAAAGGGATCTATAAAGAAAGGATCATTGTTGATGCAAGAAAGAATTTCATCGATCTTGTTGGTGAGGATAAAGAGAACACGATACTTAGTTTTAATAATCATGCAGGAACAAAACTGGCAAATGGTGATTCTTTGAATACTTGGGGTTCTGCTTCATTCTTTGTGTATGCAGATGATTTTCGTGCAAAGAATATCAGTTTCGAAAACAATGCAGGATTTACAGCCGGACAGGCGGTTGCATTGCGTATAGAAGGTAATAGAGCTTCTTTTTTTAATTGTAAGATCACGGGTTTTCAGGATGTATTATTTTTGAGTGGTACAGGCGTCAAACATTTTTTTAAGGATTGCTATATTGAAGGAACTACAGATTTTATTTTTGGTGCAGCAACTGCAGTGTTTCAAAATTGTCATATTCACAGCAAGAAGAATTCGCATGTTACAGCAGCATCTACTACTGCTAATATTCCATTTGGATTTGTTTTCTTTGATTGCAAACTCACCGCCGACAGTTCGATAGATAAAGTTTCGCTAGGTCGTCCATGGAGACCCGATGCCAGTGTTACCTATATCAATTGCTGGATGGATAAACATATTATTCCTGATGGATGGAATAACTGGAAGAATCCTGCAAATGAAGCAACAGCAAGGTTTGCAGAATATCATAGTACCGGTCCGGGTGCAAATGCTGCAGCAAGGGTTAAATGGAGTAAGCAATTAACGGATGAGGAGGCAAAGAAATATACAATTGAAAATATTTTAGGTAATTGGAAACCATAATTTTGTTGCCAACAATACTGCAGCTATGAAACTTCTTTTGCATCGCACGCTTGTACAGTTTCTTTTCTATTCAGCCTTGATCATAGTGTTTACATTTTCTATTGAAAGATCGAATGCTCAAAAAAATGATCTTTCAAAAGTTTGGGTAGCAGATAATGGTGATGGTACCTATAAGAACCCGATCCTCCATGCAGACTATTCCGACCCTGATGCTATAAGAGTGGGTAATGATTATTATCTGGTGGCTTCCAGTTTTGATGCGGTGCCTGGCTTACCGATCCTTCATTCAAAAGACCTGGTGAA
>CAIKTE010000208.1 GCA_903830285.1 uncultured Chitinophagaceae bacterium
ATTACTATTTGCATCTGGGTGCTTTTTATTTATTCCGGCAGCCAATACACAACAATATCCCTTTTTCCTGGTTGCCTTATTTATCATTGCATGCGGATTGACCATTCTGGAAACAGCAGCTAATCCATTTGCCTCGTTGTTGGGTGATCCTGGAACATCAACGCAGCGATTGAATCTGGCTCAATCATTTAACGGATTGGCAGCAGCATTGGCCCCAGTGATTGGGGCCCGCTTAATTTTAAATCAGGGAAGAACAGATCTGGAATTAAATGAGCTGAGTGATACTGCCCGGAAAATCGCATTAGCTTCAGAAGCATCTTCAGTAAAATTACCCTACTTTATTTTGGGTACGATATTGTTAACCGTTGCGTTGATCTTTGCTTTTACCAAACTTCCATCCATCAAAGATGAGGAGCAAACAGAAACAAGTAAACATGTATTTCATGCATTGAAACATAAAAATCTCGCTTGGGGTGTTACTGCGCAATTTTTTTATGTTGGGGCACAGGTCTCTGTGTTCAGCTTATTTATTTTATATGCAACCAAATCAGCAGGGATCACTCAGGTGAAAGCAGCTGATTATTTAGGTGCTTGTGGCATTGCATTTTTAATTGGCCGTTTTATGGGAACATTCCTCATGAAATTTATAAAGCCGCCAACCTTATTAGCCATTTATGCATGCATCAATATTTTATTATGCATGGTTGCCATCACAGCACATGGAATGCTCACAGTGTATGCAGTGATCGCTATCTGCTTTTTTATGTCGATCATGTTTCCCACCATCTTTTCTCTGGGCATCAAAGAATTGAGTGGGGATACAGAATATGGCAGCAGTTTAATTATTATGTCAATTGTCGGGGGGGCTATATTACCCAGGGTCTTTGGATATATCAGTGATGCAACCGGTAATATTCAGATAGGTTATATAGTTCCATTGATATGCTTTGCTGTAATTACATTATTTGGATGGAAAGGATATAAAACGGGGAAGGATAAGAATTAACTTTACTTAAAACAAGTTATGAAACGCTACTGTTTGACTGTTGACCTGGTGGATGATCCGGTTTTGATTGCAGAATATGAAAGTTGGCATCGACCTGAAAATATATGGACTGAGATCAAACAAAGTATTCTAGATGCCGGAATTGTGAATATGGAGATATATCGTATCAGCAATCGAATGTTCATGATCATGGAAGTAGATGATAGTTTTAGTTTTGAACGCAAAGCTTCAATGGATGCGGCCAATCTAAAAGTGCAGCAATGGGAAGCGTTAATGTGGAAATATCAGCAGTCCTTGCCTTTCGCAAAACCTGGTGAGAAATGGATGTTAATGGACAAAATATTTCAATTATAAAACTCAATAATTAAAGAACATGAAACTGATACGTTTTGGTGAATTAGGAAAAGAAAGACCTGGTCTACACATTAACGGTGTAAATTATAATGTAAGCACATTTGTAAATGATTATGATGAAAGCTTTTTTGCGAATAATGGTTTACAATATTTGAAACAGTTGATTGAACAACAAAAAAGCACATTACCAGTAATTTCCACGGATACACGCTTAGGATGCCCTGTGTCAAAACCTTCCAAAATAGTTTGCATAGGCCTCAATTATGCAAAACATGCAAAAGAAACCAATGCAGCTATTCCGAAAGAACCGATCATTTTTTTAAAATCAACTACTGCTGTTGTTGGTCCGAATGACAATATCATCATTCCTAAAGATTCTGTAAAAACAGATTGGGAAGTTGAACTGGCTTTTGTGATGGGTAAAATAGCAAGTTATGTTGCTGAAGAAGAAGCAATGGATTATGTGGCAGGTTATGTGCTTCATAATGATGTCAGCGAAAGGGAGTATCAGTTAGAACGTGGTGGCACATGGGATAAAGGAAAAGGCTGTGATAGTTTTGCACCGATTGGCCCATGGATGGTATCAAAAGATGAGATTAAGGATCCGCATCATTTGCGTTTATGGTTGAAACTGAATGGCAAAATAATGCAGGATAGTAATACTGATGATCTGATATTTAATATTCCGCAATTGGTTTCATATATCAGTCGGTTCATGACATTGTTGCCGGGTGATATTGTTTCAACGGGCACCCCCGCAGGTGTTGGATTAGGGCTTTCACCTAATATTTATTTAAAAGCAGGAGATAAGATCGAATTGGGGATTGATGGTTTGGGAACATCTTCACAAACATGTATAGATTATGCCAAACATTGATAGCCATCAGCATTTCTGGCAGTATCATCCTGTAAACCATGAATGGATTAATGTTGAAATGGCGATCATTCGCAAAGATTTTTTGCCATCTGATCTAAGACCCGATTTGCTTGAAAATCAAATTGATGGATGCATTGCAGTGCAGGCAGATAAGACAGAAAAGGAAACTGAATTTTTAGTAAATCTGGCAAAAGAAAATGA
>CAIKTE010000209.1 GCA_903830285.1 uncultured Chitinophagaceae bacterium
GGTCATACACCATTTATGATGATGGCATTTTATTTATTCATCACCTGTGTTGTTCTACAGGTTTCATTATCTTATTATTTCCCTGTTCAGCATACCGAAGAAAGCAAAACCCTTTTCTGGAAGTCGCCATTAGAGCCTTTACAGGATAAGGGATGGAGCGGATTGGGGAATTATAAATTATTGTCGGTACTGTTATTGGGTGTAATGGTAGTCCTGTATTGTATTTTTTATTAAAAAAGATTGAAAAATGTTTTTGAAAAAATATTTTGCCCTGTTTCTTTTTCTGCTGCTGTTCTTTGCATGTAAGCAAGAACAAAAAGAGAACAATCAAACAATACCTGCAAAAGATGGAAACAGTAAACAGATACAACGTTTTGGAATGGTAACGGTTTTAAAACGGGAGAAGAGGGAATATTACAAACAATTACATGCCGCAGTTTGGCCTGCTGTTCAAAAAAAGATCAATGAGTGTAATATCAAAAGCTATTCCATATACCTGAAAGAAGTGGATGGTAAACTTTTGTTGTTCAGTTATTTTGAATATACGGGAAACAATTTCGATGCGGATATGAAAAAGATGGCAGCAGATTCTGCAACACAGCGCTGGTGGAAAGAAACGGATCCCTGTCAGCAGCCATTACCTGATGCTGCAGCTAAAAAGCAAATTTGGAGCAGTATGGAAGAAGTTTTTCATCAGAATTAAATAATCAATTATTGAACAAATGATAATATTTATGCAACGCAAAAGAAATTATGTAATATTTATTTTGATGATGGTCATTCCATTCAATCAAATAATGGCACAGGAAAATAAATCGGTCAACATGAGGCAGTTGATCAAAGAAAATTTCCAATTCGCAGCAGAACAATATAAACTGCTTATCAATAACACGCCTAGCGATAAAATGCCGAGAACATATAAGGATGGTAAACTGTTGACATCCGGAGTTGACTGGTGGACAAGTGGATTTGTACCGGGGTCTTTATGGTTGATCTATGAAAACACCGGTGATGCTTTAATAAGATCAGAAGCGGAGAAAAAATTACAGATCGAAGAGCCGATGAAACATTATACGGGCAATCATGATATTGGTTTTATGATCTTCTGCAGTTTCGGAAATGCATATCGTATCACCCATGATGCAAAATATAAAGCTGTGATCGATACGGCAGCTGCATACCAGTCCACCCGATACAAACCTTCCATCCATGCCATTCAATCATGGAATAGAACTAATAAATTTCAGTGCCCTGTTATCATCGACAATATGATGAATCTCGAACAATTATGTTGGGTCAGTACTAACAGTTCAGACAGGAAATATATCAATATAGCTATTGAGCACGCCAATACCACGATGAAGAACCATTTTAGGAATGACTACAGTTCTTATCATGTTGTGGATTATGATATCAACAGTGGGAGTGTTTTGAAGAAAGGCACTCATCAAGGGTTGTCAGATTCATCTGCATGGTCCCGAGGGCAGTCATGGGCATTGTATGGTTATACTATGATGTATCGATATACAAAGGACGAAGCTTATTTGAAACAAGCAAGTCATATCGCAGATTTTATATTGCATCATACCAATTTACCGGCCGATAGGATCCCATATTGGGATTATAACGCCCCTGTTACTGATACCACATTGAGAGATGCTTCTGCAGCTTCTGTAATGGCATCCGCATTTCTGGAATTAGCTCAGTATTCAAATGGAAAACAAAAGGCTGAATATATTCAAACAGCGAAACAGATATTGATCACACTTTCTTCAGACAGATATCGTTCAAGGTCAGGAGAGAATGCTGGCTTTGTTTTAAAACATAGTGTTGGCTCATTACCGGGTAATTCAGAAGTGGATGTTCCTTTAACCTATGCTGATTATTATTTTTTAGAAGCATTGAAAAGATATAGAGACTGGTATTTGTAAGCAGTAGATTTAATCATGAGTAGAAGTAATAAACATGGGCATTTCATATTATCCAAAATGTTTGGGTGCTTAATGCTATTTGCGATACTTATTAACAGCTCTGCCGTTAATGCACAACAACAAACCAAACTCATATTGCAACATGGCTCACATCAGCATGCTAAAAGAATGGATACGGCGATGCTTCAATGGAGGGCTTATGGTTTGGGTCAGTTTATTCATTGGGGTTTATATTCAATTTTAGAAGGCAAATGGGATGGCATAAAATACAATGGTGCCGCAGAATGGATCAGGTCCTGGAAAGTACTTCCGAATTCTGTTTATGATTCGTTGAATCTACAATTCAATCCTATTGCTTTTCATCCCGATCAATGGGCTGCAATGGCAAAACAAATGGGTGTAAAATATCTTACCATAACGACCAAACATCATGACGGCTTTTGTTTATGGCCCAGTGCATTTACAGATTTTACAGTTGCTCATTCGCCCTTCCAAGAAGATGTAATCAAACCTGTTGTAGAAGCTTATAATAAGGCTGGCATTGATGTGTATTTATATTATTCAATCATGGACTGGCACAATCTTGATTGGCGTTATGATCTAAAAACAAAAGAAGACAGTATTGCTTTTGATCGTTTTAAACAATTCACCAAAAGTCAGCTTACAGAATTAGTGAATCGTTATCCTTCTATTAAGGGTTTTTGGTTTGATGGTACTTGGGATGAGAGCTGGAAAAAATCCGGTGCATTTTCCGATTCATTAGAGCAATATCTGAAAACGATCCACCCCGGTTTGATCATTGGTAGCCGTTTAAGAGCAGATGAAAAAGGAGCAAGACATTTTGATAGCAATAATGAATTAATGGGTGATTATGAGCAGGGTTGGGAAAGGAAACTGCCGGTAACTTACGCAGATGTTCATGGTAATGATTGGGAATGCGTGATGACCATTCCTGAAAACGGATGGGGTTATGCTGAAAACTGGATGGGCCATTGGAAAAGCAGTTACGAATTAATTGAAATGATGGTTAGATCAGTATCACTGGGAGGGAACTTTGTTGTCAATTTTGGCCCAAAGGCAAATGGTGAATTCAGGAATGAAGAGATCATCGATGCCAGAGAAATGGGCGAATGGATGCAACAGAATAAAGAAGCCATTTATAATTGTGAATATGCAGGATGGGATAAACAGGATTGGGGTTATATTACTAAAAAGAGAAACGAGAATAAATTTTATCTGATCGTATTTAACATGCCACTTTCCGGTAAATTGAAAATAAAAACTGATAAGTTATCCCTCATTGAAAAAGCATATCCAATTGCGTTACCTCAAAATCAATTTTTGGTAGAACCTATGGATAACGGCAATTTTTATATAGATATCAGTTCAATAAAAAGCAAATCCCCTTTTGTGATCGCAGTTGTAACAAAAAATGCAAAAGGAATTACTGTTGAAGATAAAAAGACACTGCAATAATTATTCTTATGAAAAGAAGGAACTTTATTCAATGGTCATCTCTATTAGGTTTCGCAGGATTATTTCCTGCAAAAAATGCTGTAGCAAATCAAGTAGACATCTTTGAGAAGCAAGATCGATCTAAACAAAGCGATCGTGCTTATTGGGTTGCGGTGCTTGATAAGATTGCATCTCCTGTTCTTTCCAATATGAGTAAAGGGGAGTTGCGAAAAAATATGCGGGTAGAGTATAGTCCGACCTGGGATGGTAGAAATAATCAGGTGGCATATATGGAAGCTTTTGGAAGATTAATAGCAGGGCTAACTCCATTTTTGGCACTGCCTGATGATGAAACTGCTGAAAGTAAAGTTCGGGAAAGATTGCGTTTGCAAACTTTGCAAAGTCTTGCACATGCTGTGAATCCAAATAGCCCGGATTATTTATACTGGGGCAATAACCAGGTAAGGCAACCTTTGGTTGACGCATCTTATATTGCTCAGGCATTTTTAATGGAGCCGGATACTTTATGGAAACCTTTAGATTCGGAAACCAAGCTGCGTTTTATTCATGAATTTAAAACAATTCGCCAGATCACGCCGTGGAATAATAACTGGATCTTATTTGCTGCAACCATTGAAAGTTTTTTATTGAGTATTGGAGAAGACATTAATACAGCTCGCATTGATACAGCTATTGAAACCATCGAAAAATGGTATGTAGGGGATGGATGGTACAGCGACGGTGATAAATTTCATTTCGATCATTATAATGGCTATGTGATACATCCAATGCTTATTGAAGTATTAAAAGCTAATGTGGCAAAAGGCAGAAGAGAACAAAAAGATTTGGATAAGGCTTATAAAAGGATGCAGCGATATGCATCATTTCAGGAAAGGTATATCTCTCCTGAAGGTACTTATCTCGTTGTAGGGCGTTCGTCGACTTATCGCGTTGGGGCATTTCAGCCATTGGTAAAATTAGTGTTGGATAATTCATTGCCAGAAGAGATTAAACCTGCACAAGTTCGTTGTGCTTTGACTGCTGTTATGAAAAGAATTTTTATTCCCTCTACATTTACAACAGAGGGTTGGCTTACTTTAGGTTTACTGGGAAATGAACAAAAGAACCTCGCTGACTATTATTCCAATACTGGGAGTATGTATATCACTTCTCTTGCTTTTCTTCCTTTGGGACTACCTCCGTCACATGAATTTTGGTCTGCCCCATTTACAGAATGGACACAATTAAAAGCATGGAGCGGTAAACCATTTAAAAAGGATTATGCAGTGGATTATTAATCCCAATGAAACGTTTTTTTAACCAATGAATTATGAAAAAGAAATTAAGTTTACTTGTAGCAGCACTTATTGTAGTTGTTTTTGCAGGAATCAA
>CAIKTE010000210.1 GCA_903830285.1 uncultured Chitinophagaceae bacterium
GGTCAGGCTGTAGCTTATTTGGAAGAACATGCCAAATAAGATTCACTTACTCCATTAATGGAATAATTAATCCGCCTTTCTTAGGCCCTGCGCCGCAAGGGAGGCGGATTATCACTTAAACAGGCTTGTACTTATGGAATTAAAAAGAGTAGTTGTTACCGGTATTGGTGCTATCACTCCTTTAGGAAATAATTTGAATGACTATTGGAATGGTTTGATCAACGGCGTTTCTGGTGCCGATATGATTACAAATTTTGATGCCAGTAAGTTTCGTACAAAATTTGCCTGTGAGGTAAAAGGTTTTGACCCCGTTGCCTTTCTAGACCGCAAAGAAGCCAGAAAAATAGATCGTTTTACACAGTTTGCATTGTATGCGAGCGATCAGGCTATGAGCGATGCAGGACTGAATAAAGAGAATATCAATCCCGACAGAGTAGGTGTTGTATTTGCCAGTGGTATTGGAGGTTTGATCACTTTCCAGCAGGAAGTGATGGAATTTGCCAAAGGCGATGGTACACCCCGTTTTAATCCCTTCTTTATTCCCAAAATGATCTTGGATATTGCCGCAGGGCAAATATCTATGCGTCATAATTTACGCGGACCCAATTTCGCAGTGGTAAGCGCCTGTGCAAGCAGTACCAACGCTATTATTGAATCATTTAATTTACTTCGTTTGGGTAAAGCCGATATCCTGGTAACAGGAGGAAGTGAAGCAGTGATAAGTGAAGCAGGTGTTGGTGGCTTTAATGCGATGAAAGCAATGAGCGAACGCAATGATGATCCTAAAACAGCATCACGTCCATATGATAAGGATCGCGATGGTTTTGTGATGGGTGAAGGCTCAGGAGTAATCATCATGGAAGAATTGGAACATGCCAAAGCCCGTGGTGCCAAAATTTACTGTGAAATAATGGGTGGAGGTGCAACAGCAGATGCACATCATATCACAGCACCGCATCCCGACGGATTAGGAGCTAAAAATGTGATGCTAGCTGCATTGGATGATGCACATATGAAACCCGAAGAAATCGATTATATCAATACTCACGGTACTTCTACACCTATTGGTGACGGTGCCGAAGTAAAAGCCATTACCAAAGTATTTGGCGAACATGCCTATACCTTAAACATCAGTGCTACCAAATCTATGACAGGTCATTGTTTGGGTGCAGCGGGTGTTATTGAAACTATTGCCTGTATCCAGGCGGTTGTACATGATATTGTGCCGCCAACGATCAATCACTTTACGGATGATCCTGAATTAGATCCCAAACTGAACTTTACATTTAATAAAGCACAAAAGCGTACAGTGAATGCAGCATTAAGTAATACCTTTGGTTTTGGTGGACATAATGCCTGTGTGATTGTAAAAAAATTTGTAGCTTAACCTTGTGCAAATACTAAAGAAATTTTTCAAATCCTCTGTTAAAGATCAATTCGAAAAGGAAATAAAAAATATTCTGGGATTAAAGCCCGGTAATATTTTATTATACCGTACCGCGTTAAGTCATCGTAGCATCAGAGACACTCCCGATGAAAATAACGAGCGGCTTGAATACCTCGGAGATGCTGTTTTAAGCGCTATTGTAGCCGACTATCTTTTCAAACGTTATCCATATAAGGGCGAGGGATTTCTTACCGAAATGCGCAGTAAAATGGTAAACCGTCAGCAATTGAATGATATTGCCGTGAAAATGGGCTTGAAAAAAATAACGCTTTACAATAAATTTGACGGTTCCCTAAAAAGCAGCCAGATATTCGGTAATACCTTAGAAGCAGTTGTGGGTGCTATTTATCTAGATATCGGTTATGATAAGACCAAACAATGGGTCTTGCATCAAATTGTGATGCCTCATATGTTTGTAGATGACCTGGAACTGGTAGATATCAATCTCAAAAATAAATTGATCGGCTGGGCCAGTAAGAATGGAAAAATCCTATCCTTCGATCTCGCAGAAGAAAAAATAGAAAGCGGTCGTCGTGTATTTACGATAAGTGCCGTTTTGGATGGCGAAATATTGGCTCAGGGAAAAGCATTTAATAAAAAAGATGCCAGTCAGATCGCCGCACAATTGGCCATTGAAAAAGTTGGATTGTAATGGATGATGATCAGGTCAAATTTCAAATCAAAAAGAAACTTATCTTATTTGGAAGTCTTTTAATAATAGGCATTATTGCCATTATTAGTTTTAGCCATTGTTAGTTTATTTTATTTCCTGACATAATTCGATCAACACACCATTGGTTCCTTTCGGATGCAGAAAGCATACTAACTTATTGTCTGCTCCCAGTTTTGGCCTTTCATTCAATAAAATAAATCCTTCTTCTTTCATCCGCTGCATTTCTGCTTCAATATCTTCCACATCGAATGCGATATGGTGCATGCCTTCTCCTTTTTTCTCGATGAATTTTGCGATCACTCCATCAGATTCAATGCTTTCTAATAATTCTATTTTGGTTTCTCCTTTTTTAAAAAAAGCAGTATTTACTTTTTCACCAGCTACTGTTTCGTTCTTATAGCAAACAGTATTTAACATTTTTTCGAATAAGGGAACTGATACTGTAAAATCCTTTACAGCAATGCCGATATGCTCAATTTTTCTCATGATTTTGATTTGATCCTGTCTTACGAAATATGGAATTTCAGCGACAATAGGGTTTCTGCAACAAAATTATAGAACCTATTGCTTTAGTTTTGTGTTGTTAGTAAGAAAATAAATTTAATTTGATTATGTTGAAGCTACCGGTTTATTTAGATAATAATGCAACCACGCCGATGGATCCAAGGGTTCTGGAAACGATGATCCCTTATTTTACCGAACATTTCGGTAATGCAGCCAGTCGTAACCATCCTTTTGGCTGGGAAGCGGAAGAAGCGGTTGATTATGCCCGTGAACAGGTTGCCAAATTAATTGGTGCCGATCCGAAAGAGATCATCTTTACATCCGGTGCAACTGAAGGAGATAATCTTGGTATTAAAGGGGTGTATGAAATGTATGCCCAAAAAGGCAATCATATCATCACTGCCAATACAGAACATAAAGCTGTTTTGGATACTTGTAAGCATATAGAAAAATCAGGTGGCGAAGTAACCTATCTGTCTGTACAGGAAGATGGCTTGATCGATCTGAAAGATTTGGAAGCTGCCATCAAACCAACAACAATACTTATTGCTATCATGTATGCCAATAATGAAATTGGTGTGATACAACCTGTAAAAGAAATTGCAGCCATTGCAAAAAAACATGGCGTTTTATTTTTTACCGATGCTACTCAAGCAGTGGGAAAAATTCCCGTTGATGTGATAAAAGACGGTATTGACCTAATGACTTTTACAGGTCATAAAATGTACGGACCAAAAGGTATCGGAGCATTATATGTTCGCCGTAAAAATCCAAGAGTAAAAGTTACAGCACAGATGGATGGCGGTGGCCACGAAAGAGGCATGCGCAGCGGTACATTGAATGTTCCGGGTATTGTTGGTTTTGGTAAGGCCTGCGAATTGTGCAGACTGGAAATGGATCAGGATACAACACGCATCAGCAAATTGAGAGATAAATTAGAGACCGCTTTATTGAAATTGGATGAAGCATATGTGAATGGCAATCGCGAACATCGTTTACCGCATGTTAGCAATATTTCTTTCAAATATGTAGAAGGTGAAGGTCTATTGATGGGATTTAATAAAAATATTGCATTGAGTTCCGGCTCTGCCTGTACTTCTGCATCTTTGGAACCAAGCTATGTGTTGAAGGCCTTAGGATTGGGTGATGATCTGGCACACAGTTCATTGCGTTTTGGTTTAAGCCGTTTTACAACAGAAGAACAAATTGATTATACGATCGAACAGATCTCTACAACGGTTCTTAAATTGAGAGAGATGAGTCCGTTATGGGAAATGTTCAAAGAAGGAATTGATATGAACAGCATTGAATGGGCACACCATTAGAAATGATGTTGAATGATCAATGCTAAATTTCAAATTTGGTTTTTTCATTCAATATTTTTAATTCAACATTTAAAATTTAAAACATGGCATATTCAGAAAAAGTGATCGATCATTACAGCAATCCAAAGAACGTTGGTACTTTGGACAAGGCCAGTAAGAATGTGGGTACCGGTTTAGTTGGTGCTCCCGAATGCGGCGATGTGATGCGTTTGCAGATCGAAGTGGATGATGCTACCGGCATTATCAAAGATGCTAAATTCAAAACATTTGGCTGCGGATCTGCCATTGCGTCTTCCTCTCTGGCAACAGAATGGCTGAAAGGCAAATCAATTGATGTTGCTGCAACCATTGATAATATGGATATCGTGGAAGAATTGAATCTTCCTCCGGTTAAGATCCATTGCTCTGTTTTGGCAGAAGATGCTATCAAAGCAGCGATCAATGATTACCGCAAGAAAAATGGTTTGGAAGAACTAGTATTTGAAGAAAAAGGCGTTCATTAATATATGAGTATAGTAGCAACGGAAAATGCAATTTATGTAAGCGATAAAGCAAAAGCTAAAGTAAAACAGCTAATGCAAGATGCAGGTGTAGCCGATGACCCGACTTATTTTTTACGTGTAGGTGTAGTTGGTGGCGGTTGCAGTGGCTTGAGTTATAAATTGGATTTCGATAACGAACAAAAGCCCATGGATCAGGCATTCGAAGACAATGGCGTAAAAGTGGTGACCGATCTGAAAAGCTTTTTATACTTAGTGAATACCGAATTAGATTTCTCCGACGGATTGAATGGCAAAGGGTTTTATTTCAATAACCCCAATGCAAGCAGAAGTTGCGGTTGCGGAGAAAGTTTTGCAGTTTAGTTTGTGAGTTTGGTGAATAATAAGTTACACCCTGTTGCTGAAAAGCAGCAGGGTTTTTTATTAAGTGAACCAGCCTCTTTCTTATGCGAATTCACCCTTTAGTTAAACAAAATATAAGCCTGTTGGGAGAAACCCAACTATGCCTTAGTTTTGAATCATGTGGATGATCTGCAAAAAAGAATGGCAACAATTTTTCAATAGCCTTACAGGTTATATTGCATTGATCATTTTCTTATTGCTGAACGGCTTGTTTCTTTTTGTATTTCCCGATACCAGCATGCTTAATTTCGGTTATGCTTCGCTGAATAATTTTTTTGAGATCGCTCCCTTGTTTTTATTGTTTTTAGTGCCTACTGTAACCATGCGAAGCTTTGCAGATGAATATAAACAAGGCACATTTGAACTATTAAAAACATTACCGCTTACACCATCACAAATTGTGTGGGGTAAATTTTTCGGGGCAGCAATTATTGTAATTACATCACTGATACCAACCATTGTTTATGCCATTTCGATGCAACAACTCAGCAGCACAGGCGGAATTGATATTGGCGGAACCATCGGTAGTTATATTGGATTGATCTTGATCAGCACTGTGTTTGTGGCCGTGGGTTTATGTTCCGGCAGTTTTACCAACAATACCGTTGTGGCATTTATCATAGGTGCATTTGTTTGTTTCATTTTATACAGTGGCTTTGATGCGATAAGTAAATTGCCCGTTTTTAAATCAGGTTGGGATTATTATATTGAAATGCTGGGATTGAATTTTCATTATAAAAGTGTGAGTCGTGGCGTTATAGACACAAGAGATGTGATCTATTTTATAGGATTGATATTTTTATTTCTTCTCATCACACAAAGAAACCTGTTAAAGAAATAAATGAAACTGCTGCAACAAATATTGAAGCATAAATTCTGGTGGGCAGGCATTATTGCATTGTTTGCAGTTCTGTTGTTTGTTTCTTCTTTGCTGCACACAAGGATCGATCTCACGAAAGAAAAAAGGTATTCACTCAGTTCATCCACCAAAAAATTATTAGGGAAATTAAATGAAGAAGTGGAGATCGATGTTTACTTAACGGGCAATTTAAGCTCCGGTTTCAGGAAATTAAAAATTGCTACAGATGAGTTGCTGGAAAATTACAGAGATTACTCAAATGGAAATCTTCATTACAAATTCATCAAGCCCGATGCCGGGTTGGATGACAGCGCCAAAGCTTTGCTCTACGATAGTTTGGTTCGATTCGGCATCAAGCCATTCAATAATAAGGAATATACAAATGATGAAAAATCGGAACGTTGGATCTTTCCTTCAGCTGTTGTAAAATATAAAGACAAGATGCTGGCTGTTGACCTGATGAGCGGCAAGAGCGGCTTGGATGAAGAAAGCACTTTGAATTATTCTGAAGCATTATTGGAATTTAAATTTGATGATGCCATCAATAAATTAACGAAAACTGAATTTCCAGTTGTTGCCTATGCTGCAGGAAACGGCGAACCCGAAATTGATTTTACAAACAGGAAATTAGATCCGAAAGTTCTTGACCTGCTGACACTGATGCAAAAAAATTATCGTTTTGGTGTAATGGACCTGAACAGGGGAGTGCTGAATGCCGATACCATCAAAGCGTTAATGATCGTAAAACCTTCCAAAGCATTTACGGAGCAGGAAAAAATAAAGATCGATCAATACATCATGCAGGGCGGTAAAGTGATCTGGTGTATTGATAAATTATACGCAGAGTTTGATAGTTTACTGCGTGCTAAAAGTGATTTCGTAGCCTTTGATAAAAACCTGAATCTTGAAGATCAGCTATTCAAGTACGGTGTGCGCATTAATAGTGATCTGTTACAGGATATCAATTCGGCCAAACAACCTTTGATCGTTGGGAATGCAGGTGGTAAGCCACAGATAGAAAGACTACCATTCCCCTATTATCCTTTGCTGTCAACGATCTCAGACAATCCTATCGCTAAGAACTTAGATCATGTGCTGAGTATTTTTCCATCTTCCATAGATACAGTAAAATCAAACGGCATAACGAAAACAATTTTACTGGCGAGCGATACGAATAGCCGTACCATCAGCACACCGGCCATTGTTAGTTTGCAATCCGTTAAATCTGAAGAAGATATCAAAACATTTACAAAAGGTCATGTGCCGGTTGCTGTTTTATTGGAAGGAAAGTTCTCTTCTCTTTATGCCAATCGTTTCAGTAAAGAAATGGAAGATTCAATACAGCAATTGACAGGTATTGCCTTTTTGCCTGCAGCTGTAAGATCCTCCAAGCAAATTGTATTGAGTGATGCAGATATTGTGACAAATGTTGTTACGCAAACACAGGGTGCATTGCCAATGGGTGTACAGCAATTCGAGAACTATCAGTTTGCCAATCGTGAATTCTTATTGAACTGTATGGATTATCTGGTTGGCGATGCCGGCATACTGGAAACAAGGAGTAAAGATCTCACTTTGCGATTATTGGATAAAAACAAAATTCAGGAAGAAAAGACTATCTGGCAACTCATCAATATCTCGCTACCCATCTTATTGGTTTTGCTTGTCGGCGGAATTATTCAATGGCGACGCAAAAAGAAATATGCTGCCTAAGCTCTCTTATATTTGTAGCATACAAATCACTTGAATGAGTCCACATCAAATTGTTTATCTGGTTTTTGGCCTTGCTTTAATACTTGCATTGGTGTTTGATCTGGGTTTACTCAGTAAAAAGAGTTCGATAGTCACGATCAAACAGGCGCTATTACAAACATTATTTTGGGTTTTACTCGCTTTAGGTTTTTTTGCGTTTTTATTATTTGAAGAAAGTCACAAGTTCGCACTGGAATACCTGAGTGCTTATTTGATGGAATGGAGTTTAAGCATTGATAATATTTTTGTTTTCATTCTCATCTTCAATTCATTTTCAATAAAAGAAAAATATTACGGAAGGGTCTTATTGATCGGTATTTTAATGGCCATCGTTTTCAGGATCGCCTTTATTACACTTGGTGTTGCTTTGGTTGAAGAGTTTCATTGGATCTTATACATCTTCGGAGCATTCTTATTGTATACCGGAGTAAAAATGTTTAAGCAGGATGATGAAAAAGAGTTTGATCCACATGAGAATAAGGTCTATAAATTTTTGAATAAGATCCTTCCACTCCATCCAACAGATGGCAACGGGCGATTTATTGTATATGTGAACAAGAAACCACAATACAGTATTTTATTTGTGGTGGTTGTAATACTGGCTTCGATCGACCTCGTTTTTGCACTCGACTCAATTCCGGCGGTGATGGGCATTTCGCAGGACAGGCTTGTGATCTATACTTCCAACATTTTTGCAGTATTGGGGTTAAGAAGTCTGTTCTTTTTGTTGAGAGGAGCTGTAAATAAATTCAAATATCTGCAACACGGTATTGCAATAGTATTAGTGGTGATCGGATTAAAAATGCTGGGAGAAAAATTGATCGATCAATTTATTACTAAAAACGAGCAGGTTATTTATTCGTTACTTGCCATCATTCTTTGTATTGGTGGTTCTATATTATATTCCCTTTTTGACAGCAGAAGAAATAAAAAATAGTTTATTGATTGTTCTACTCTATCAAACATATTGCTTCCATCCTTCGAGCTGATACCAAAATCATTTCAGATGTAGAGCTTGAATATTTACTTATTGACAGCAGGAAGATCATTTTTCCTTCGGCTTCCTTATTTTTCGCATTGCATGGGCCGAGAAGAGATGGTCATCAATTTATTCCGGAAGTTTATGAAAGAGGCATTTTGAATTTTGTAGTAAAAAAAGGGTTTGATTCTTCCAGCTTCAATGCTGCAAATTTTTTGTTTGTAGAAGATGTATTGCAAGCCATGCAAGCATTAGCGGCATTTCATCGCAAACAATTTTCCATTCCTGTTATTGGCATTACCGGAAGTAATGGGAAAACTATTGTAAAAGAATGGCTGTTTCAACTATTACAGAAGGATCAAAATATTGTTCGCAGTCCCCGTAGTTACAATTCGCAAGTGGGTGTTCCATTAAGTGTTTGGCAGATGGATCAGCAAAATACATTGGGCATTTTTGAAGCGGGTATTTCTACGATGCATGAAATGCGGTCTTTAGAGCAAATCATTCAACCAACCATTGGTGTATTGACCAATATCGGCGAAGCACACAATGAAGGCTTTTCTAATGCAGCAGAAAAAATAAAAGAGAAATTAGAATTATTTCAGCACTGTAAACAATTGATCTATCCGGAAGATATTCTGCCAAATGATATTCATCTTCCAAAAACAAAACTGTTTTCCTGGAGCAGAAAAAACAAAAAGGCAACAGTTTTTATTGAGCTGGAAACAAAAGCATCATCAGCTACTTCCCTCATCTTAGTATATCAGAATAAATCTTATCAAATTGTAGTCCCTTTTGTTGATACAGCTTCTGTTGATAATGCGATCACTTGTTATTGTGTTTTATTAGGTCTAGGTTATTCTAACGAAAACGTCTCGAAACGACTGCTACTACTGACTCCTGTTGAAATGCGTTTACAATTAAAAAAAGGAATTAATAATTGTTCCATTTTGAATGATAGTTACAGCAATGATATTTCATCACTAACCATTGCTTTGGATTATTTAAAACAACAATCCGGCAAGAATACAGCAACAGTAATTCTTTCAGATATTTTACAATCAGGTTTAGCTGAGGATGAATTATACAAACGGATTGCTATTCAGTTGCAGGAAAGAGGCATTCACAAATTGATCGGCATTGGAGAAAACATCAGCAAACAGCATCTTGCATTTATAAAAACGCCCGAAACAAGTTTCTTTTCTTCCACTGAACAATTTTTAGAGCATTCAAATTTGCATCAGTTCAGAGATGAATTTATTTTATTGAAGGGCGCCAGGGTATTTGCATTTGAACGGATCAGTAAATGGCTGGAACAGAAAGTACATCAAACAGTTTTGGAAATTAATTTATCTGCCATTGCTCATAATTTAAAAGAATATCAAAAGCATTTATTGCCCAATACCAAAGTAATGGCAATGGTGAAAGCTTACAGTTATGGCAGCGGAACTGCAGAAGTGGCAAGGGTCTTGCAGTTTTGCAAAGTTGATTATTTGGCAGTGGCCTATGCTGATGAAGGTGTTGAATTGCGTAAAGCAGGTATCAGTTTACCCATCATGGTCATGAATGCCGATGAAGCAGGATTTGATAGTTTGGTTGAATATGACTTGGAGCCTGAAATTTATTCGCTAAGTATTTTTCATTCCTTTCATCAATATCTGCAAGAACAGGGAGTGAAAGAATTTCCTGTGCATATTAAATTGAACACAGGCATGAACCGTTTAGGATTTGATGCTAATGAGATCAATGAATTAAGTTTACAACTGAAACAACAACACACAATGGTTGTAAAATCTGTATTCAGTCATTTAGTGTCTAGTGAAAATGCAGCGCATGATTCTTTTACAAAACAGCAATCAAATCTATTCGAAGAAGCGTGTGCTATCATTGAAATAAATATTGGTTATTCATTCATTAAGCATATTGCAAACTCAGCAGGAATCTTTCGCCATCCGAATTTACAATTCGATATGGTTCGCCTGGGTATTGGGTTATACGGCGTTGACAGCGCAGACGAACATCTTCTAAATTTAGAACCTGTTGCCACATTAAGATCAACAATTGCACAAATAAGAAAAGTAAAAGCAGGTGAAAGCATTGGCTACAATCGCAAAGGAAAAGTTGATCGTGCTAGTTTGATCGCAGTTGTCAGAATCGGTTATGCCGATGGTTTCAGCAGAAGATTAGGCAATGGCATTGGAAGTATTTATGTGAACGGGCAATTAGCAAAAGTTATCGGAAATGTTTGCATGGACATGGTGATGATCGATGTTACCGATATTCAAAATGTGAAAGAAGGCGATGTCGTGGAAATTTTCGGCAAACATTTGCCGATTCAAAAAATTGCTGAATGCTGCGATACGATCGCTTATGAAGTAATGACGGGTGTAAGCCAAAGAGTGAAAAGAATTTATGTTGAAGAATAATTTCTAAATCAATAAAATGGAAGACACTTCTCAAAAAAACAATCCGCTGCACGGATTAACGCTCGAAAAAATTGTCACCGACTTAGTGAATTCTATTGGTTGGGAAGAATTAGGACAGCAGGTGAACATTAATTGTTTTAACAGTAATCCCTCCATTAAATCGAGTTTAAAATTCTTACGAAAAACACCCTGGGCAAGAACCAAGGTAGAAAGTTTCTATTTATATGCAAAGCGGAAGAAAATGCTAAAAGAGTAATTTTCAGAAAGCTTCTGCAACAATTCAATACGCCAAGAGTTTCCCAAAAGGGATCCCTTTGCTGCAAATCCAATAAAGCCAATAGAAATGAACCTGATCGCCACCTAAAATCAACTCTTTTCCTATTGCATTAAATCCCCTACTTTTGCAGCCCTTATTTGCGGATGTGGCGAAATTGGCAGACGCACTAGACTTAGGATCTAGCGCCGCAAGGCATGTGGGTTCGACCCCCTCCATCCGCACATTTTTTACTTTTTAAGAAAGAACATGGCAACAGTTACAAGAGAGAACATTGGTTTATTGAACGACAAGTTATCAGTAACCATTTCGAAAGAAGATTATTACAGTGGTTTTGAACAAAGCCTGAAGAAATACGCAAAAACGGCGAATATTCCGGGTTTTCGTAAGGGATTAGTTCCGGTGGGCCTGGTAAGAAAAATGCACGGTCAAAGTGTTTTTACTGATGAAGTATTGAAAAATGTTGAGAAATCTTTGAACGATTATCTCAATAATGAAAAATTGGAAATCTTCGCCCAGCCTTTGCCTTTAGACAGTAGTGCTAGGGACATTAATTTTTCCGAACCGAAAGACTATGTTTTTGATTTTGAAATAGGATTGAAACCTGAAGTTGTGATCGATCCTGCAAGCATCAAGGTTACAAGTTATAAAATAACTGTTACTGATAAAATGCTGGATGAAGAAATTGAACGTTTACAGGTCAGAAACGGTAAAATGACCGAGCCAGAAGAAGTAAGCGGTGATGATAATGTTTTGAATATAACATTTACTGAAAGTGATAAGGATGGTAATGTGATCGAAGACGGCATTACAAAAGATAATTCTTTGTTAGTGAAATATTTTGCTGAAGGATTCAGGAAGAATTTCATAGGCAAGAAAAAAGATGATACAGTTTTATTGCAACTGAAATCGGCTTTTGAAGAAAAAGAATTGGATTTTATTTTAACTGACCTGGGATTGACAAAAGAAGATGCAACTGCAGCTGATAAATATTTCAAACTCACTATCACTAAAGTTGGCTTTGTAGAAAAATCAGAATTGAATGAAGAATTCTTCTTAAGTGTTTATCCGAACAAGGAAATTAAAACTGTTGATGAATTCCGTACAGCAGTAAAAGAAGAAATTGAAGGTTACTATGCAGCGCAAAGCCGTAACCAGATCCATGATCAGATCTATCACCATTTATTGGATCATACCAAAATTGAATTACCGGCAACATTTTTGAAACGTTGGTTACAGACCGGTGGCGAAAAACCAAAGACAGCCGAAGAAACTGAAACAGAATATCCAAATTTTGCCGATCAATTAAAATGGACCTTAGTAAGCACTAAATTAATTGCCGATAATAAAATTGAAGTTTTACCTGATGATATCCGTGATTTTGCCAAAGCACAATTGTTTCAATACATGGGTGGACAGTTAGGCGCAATGGGTGATAATCAGCAATGGGTGGATGATTACGCCAACAGAATGATGCAGGACAGGAAATTTGTAGAAGACAGTTATCACAGGATCAGCACCGAGAAAATGTTTGCAGCAGTTGAAACATTGGTAAGTGCAACTGAAGAAGCCATCAGTGCAGAAGATTTTGCAAGTAAATTGCATCATCACCATCATTAAACCCCCAATCCCTAAAGGGGAGTTGAAAACATAAATAAAAAAGACTGATTCATTTATTGAATCAGTCTTTTTTTATGAAAATCATTTATAAAACAAATCAGCATAAATCCGTTTTATCTGTGTCATCCGTGTTCCATTCTCCCCCTTCAGAGGGTTAGAGGTTATCCAAAATACTCCACAAAAGATTTATGCGTTTCGTATAATTTCAAGGAATGCATTTGTACCCCTTCCGGTAAATAGGGCGCTAAATGATTCCATATTTCAACGATCAGCACTTCTGCACTTGCCATCTTTCCGCTCATGAAATCAACATCCAGATTAAGGTTTTTATGATCTAGTTTTTGGATAATATGCTCTTTTACCAATTTGCTCAGATCTTTCAGATTCATAACAAATCCGGTTTCAGGATTCACTTCTCCTTTCACCGTCACATACAGATCAAAATTATGACCATGCCAGTTTTCATTGGCACAACCCTCAAATACTTCCTCATTTTTTTCTTTGCTCCAGTTGTGATTGTACAACTTATGGGCTGCATTAAAATGTTCTACTCTTGTTAAATACACCATCGCTTCAATTCAATTTTGCGCAAAGGTAATGGTTGAGGAGAAAAGTTACAATGACTTACCTTTACGATCATGAAAATCGTAATTACAGCCGCTACCAAGGCCGAATGGATGCCAGCATCACTCAGCATCAAACCGCTGTATATAAAAGAAGGCAGTCATATGAATGTAATATTTCATGAAAGCGGGGTTGGTATGCTTGCAACAGCAGTTTCTTTAACAAGATTGGTCATTGCCTATCAACCCGATCTGATCATTCAGGTTGGCATTGCAGGGACTTTTGATCAGCAATTAAAATTGGGGAAAGTTATTTGTGTGGATAAAGAAGCCTTAGCCGATATGGGCGTTGAAGAAAATAATACTTGGAAAGATATTTTTGAACTCAACCTGGAAGAAAAAAATGATGCCCCTTTTAAAAAAGGGAAAATACCCAATCCTTATCTTAAGAAATATAATCTATTAGGTCTATCTGAAGTGGATGCTGTTACTATAAATGAAATTTCAACGAATAGAGATCGTATTCAGCAAATCATTAAAAAATATGAACCCACCATTGAAAGTATGGAAGGTGCCGCATTACATTATGTGTGCAGAGAAATAGGAGTTCCTTTCATTCAAATAAGAAGTATTTCAAATTATGTTGGTGACAGAAACAAAAATAACTGGAAAATAAAAGAAGCGATCACCCAGCTCAACAAAACAATTTTAAAGTATGTTGATAAATTAAATAAAACGATTTTGCATAATGAAGAATAAGAATCGCAATACATAACCTTCGATTCTTTCAGTTCAGCAAGCAACGATCACAACACCTAATAAATAAATAACCTTGAAATTAACTTTAGGATTTTCTCCCTGTCCAAACGACACTTTCATCTTTGATGCTCTCGTTAATCATAAAATTGATACCGAAGGTTTACATTTTAATGTGCAATTGGAAGATGTGCAAACCCTTAATGAATTTGCATTACATGGCAAATTAGATTTTACAAAAATAAGTTATGGGGTAATGCCATTAGTGTTGAATGATTATATCGTAATGAACAGTGGTGGTGCCTTGGGCAAGGGTGTTGGGCCATTGCTAATTACAAAGTCGATAGAAGGTGGACAATGGACGGGAGAAGATAAAACCATTGCCATTCCGGGAGAAAACACAACTGCACATTTATTATTTTCATTGGCATATCCCGATGCCAAAAAAAAGATCTTTAAAATATTCAATGAAATTGAAGATGCGGTTTTAAGTGAAGAAGTAAATGCCGGAGTGATCATTCATGAAAACAGGTTTACGTATCATTTAAAAGGTTTACACAAAATTGCTGATCTAGGTGCGTATTGGGAGCAACTATTAAACATTCCGATTCCTTTGGGTGGCATCATTGCCAAAAGAAGTTTAGATAAAAAATTAATTCGTCAAGTTGAAACATTAATTCGAAAAAGTGTGCTGTATGCATTTCAAAATCATCATGAAGAATTGGCTGAATATGTAAAACAACATGCACAGGAAATGAGTGAAGATGTGATGCGCCAACACATTAATCTGTACGTGAATAATTATTCCATCGCACTGGAAGAAGATGGTAAAAAAGCAGTGTTGAAATTAATTGAAGTCTATCAAGAACAACATCCTGAATCAAAATTATCTGAGCAAACTATTTTTATTGATTAACACTGTTCAATAAATCCTATCAATCCTTCCAAATCCCCGCTCAGACATTTTTCTTCAGCACTTTGCTGTATGTTTCCAAACATCTTTTGCGTGCTAGTTCATGGATTACAATTGGTTTTAGGTAATCAAATGAATCTAATTCAGGAACCCATTTTCGTATATATTGTAAATCCTTATCAAACTTCTCGGTTTGTAAAGCCGGATTGAATACTCTGAAATATGGTGCCGCATCGCAACCGCTCCCTGATGCCCATTGCCAGCCACCATTATTAGCTGCAAAGTCGTAATCCAGTAATTTTTTAGCAAAATAATTTTCACCCCAACGCCAGTCGATCAATAAATGTTTCGTAAGAAAAGAAGCAACGATCATTCGAACACGATTATGCATGAAGCCGGTTGCATTTAATTCTCTCATGCCTGCATCAACGATGGGGTAACCGGTTTTACCATCACACCATTGCTGAAATTGCTGTTCATCATTACGCCACTCAATGAGGTCATATTCTTTTTTAAAAGCATTCCCCTTTCCTACTTGCGGGAAATTCGAAAGGATCATATGATAAAAGTCTCGCCATATCAATTCGTTCAGGAAAGTTTCGTTTAAATCTCGTGCTTGCCTTGTCAGTGCACGGATACTTATAGTTCCAAAGCGCAGATGCACCCCTAGTTTGGATGTTCCGCTAATAGCAGGAAAATTTCTTTGCTCTGTATATTTTAGAACAAGTGCTTCGTTCAGGGTTTTAGAAGGAAATTGTTTGGAGGTTTCTGCAAAGCCCATTAACCGAAGTGAAGGGATCTCAACTGTAGGCTGCTTAAAAAAATTGAGATAATATTTCTCTGTTGGGTACGCTTTTAAATGCAAATCAGTCAATGTTGCTTTCCATTTTTTACTGTAGGGCGTGAAAATAGTGTAGGGCAACCCGTTGTCTTTTGTTACTTCTTTGTTTTCAAAGATCACCTGATCTTTATAAGAATGAAATGTTGCATTATGTTGTTGCAAAAGTTTTTCAATCACTGCATCACGGTCAATTGCATATTGCTCATAATCATGATTGGCAAATACTTTTTCTATCTGATAATGTTCAATTAATTTTTCAAATGTTTCCCTGGGAGTTGAATAAAATATTTCCAATTCGCTGCCCATCTTCATCAATGCGGTTTTGATTTCAACTAATGCATCATGAATGAATTGAACCCTTTTGTCAGCTTTATCTTCCAGATCATCCAAAATGTTTTTATCGAATATAAAAATGGGAATGACAGGGTTACTACCTTTCAAAGCATGATATAAAGCCGCGTTATCTTGCAATCGCAAATCCCTCCTGAACCACATGATATTAATGAGTGGCTTCATAATTAATAATTGTTTGAAAGCTAAAACAATAAATCGTGGTAAAAGTTTACTCGAATAAAGGAAGGATACACTTTTTATGCAATACTGCTGCTAATTGAGTTTTGTAATTGCTTTTGCCTATTTCTCTTACCCACCGGATTCCGCGGATGGCATTAGTTAAAAAAACTTCAGATGACTGTAATAATTCATCCACTGTGATCGAAGTTTCTTCAACAGGCATTCCTTCATCTTTTATACATTTCAATAAATATTTTCTGGTCACACCGGCAATGCAGCCTTCCGTTAGTGCAGGTGTTTTAATGATGCCGTCTTTTACCAAAAATAAATTTGCCAAAGTTGTATCAGTAATTTTGTTGTGTGGGTTCAATAATACAGCATCATTCAATTTATGTTCTTTTGCCCATAAAGCACCCATTACATAGCAGAGAAAATTATTGCTTTTAATATGTGAAAAATCATCGCAGGCTTTTCTTGATTTTGTATACACATCCAATAGCAACCCATTTTCATTTATTTTATTATTGCTGACATTCAAATCCCATGATTGAATAAGATAGTTGGGATCATTATTTTCTGTATCATACAGACCTCCGTTGCCCCTCGAAATCGTTATTCTGATCCTTGCAGACTTTTTGTGTTTGTTCCTTTTTACCAATTCCATCACTTCGCTTTTAAATGCATCACTGATAAAAAAACTTGGCTTATTGAATTGTAATGTTTGTAGAGATGAAAATAAGCGCTCTAAATGATACGCTTCGAGAATGATCTTTCCATTCAACATTTTCATAGTTTCGAAACAACCGTCGCCATAGCTGAATGAATGATTATCGGGAGAAATGAGCAATTTATCATTCCTAAAAACCTTTCCATTAAAATTTAAAAAACCTTCCGTATTCATAGTCTGAAAATAGTTTGTGTTAAATTAGCAGAAATAATAAGATTTGCAAGTATGAAGGTTGCAGAAATAATTGAAACACTTGAAAAAATTTCACCAACGGTCTATCAGGAAAGTTATGATAACTGCGGGTTGATCATCGGCAAGTCCGAATGGGAATGTACCGGTGTTCTATGCACTTTGGATGCTACTGAAGAAGTGATACTTGAAGCGAAAACCAAAGGTTGCAATTTAGTGGTGGCTCATCATCCCATTATTTTCAGCGGACTGAAGAAGATCAATGGAAAGAACTATGTTGAGAACGCTGTTATCACATCCATTAAAAATGATATTGCAGTTTATGCCATTCATACCAATTTGGATAACGTGATAAATGGCGTGAATGGTAAGATCGCTGATGCATTAGGTTTGATCAATAGGAGGATCTTATTGACAAAATCAAGCCAGCTAATGAAACTTTTTACTTTCGTTCCTGTTGAATACAGTGAAAAAATAAAGTCTGCACTTTTTGAAGCGGGCGGAGGAAATATCGGCAATTACAGCGAATGCAGTTTCAGTGCTGAGGGAACCGGAAGTTTCAAAGCTGGGGAAAATACCAACCCTTTTGTGGGTGAAATTGGCCAAAGGCATCATGAAAAAGAGTTAAAAATTGAAATTATTTTCCCGTCTTACCTGCAAAACACAATAGTTGAAGCACTCATTACTGCCCATCCTTATGAAGAAGTGGCATACGACCTGATCGCGCTGGAGAATAAGTTTGAAGCAATAGGAAGCGGATTGATAGCCGAATTGCCCGAGCCGGTGGACGAGAGTGCTTTTTTAGCTCAAATCAAGTCTTCATTTAGGCTAAAGGCCATTAAACACACACCTTTACTGGGTAAAAAGGTTAAAAAAGTGGCAATTTGCGGTGGTTCAGGGAGCTTTTTGATCAATAATGCCCTTGCTGCCCGAGCCGATTTCTACATTTCCGCTGATGTGAAATATCATGAATTCTTCGATGCCGAAGGCAAAATGGTGATAGCCGACATAGGTCACTGGGAAAGTGAGCAGTTCACGACTGATTTATTGATTGGTGTTTTGAAGGCAAATTTCCCTACCTTTGCCGTCCTCAAAAGTGAGGTAAGAACCAATCCTGTTCAGTACTTTTTGTAGCAGAATTCAACGCAAAACGTACAAGTGAGTGGCACAACAGTTGCTCTAAAATGAACAGAAGCTGGTAAAATAATTAAAATTCATACATCGTAAATCATAAATACAATTATGGCTACAGTTAATAAAGACTACTCCGTTGAAGAAAAATTAGTTGGCTTGATCAAGCTGCAAAAAATTGACAGCAAGCTGGATGAAATTGAAATTCTGAAAGGCGAATTGCCGATGGAAGTTAGTGATCTGGAAGATGAGATCACCGGTTTAAACAGCCGCCGTACTCGTATAGAAGAAGAAATTAACGGTATCACCGAATTCATTGAAGGAAAGAAAAATTTAATGAAGGAAAGTGAAGCACTGATCAAAAAATACGAAAAGCAAAGTGATAATGTAAAGAACAGTCGTGAGTTTGAAGCCATTTCAAAAGAAATGGAAATGCAGCAGCTTGAAATTAAATTGGCTGAAAAACATATCCGTGACGCCAATGAAGAACTGGGTGAAAAAGTAAAAGCTTTAGAGATCGCAAAAAAACAAATTGGGGTTAAAGAAGGTGTACTCAATCACAAGAAAGGTGAATTGGAAAAAATCATTGTTGATACTGAGAAAGAAGAAAAACATTTCAAAAAAATAAGTGATGCTGCTCGTGAAGGCATTGATGAACGTTTGATGTACAGTTACGATCGTATACGCAAAAGCTATCGCAATGGGTTGGCTGTTGTACCGGTTGAGCGTGATGCATGTGGTGGTTGCTTTAACAGCATTCCCCCTCAACGTCAGAGCGAAATTCGTTTACACAAGAAAGTGATCGTTTGCGAGAACTGCGGACGTATTTTAGTTGATGCTGATTTGAATGATAGTGTTGCTGTAAAGTAATACTTAACAATATTTTGTTCCCGAAGGGCTTTCTTTTGAAAGCCCTTCTTTATTTTCGGGGTAATGAAGAGAAAGATCATCATTTTTTCGCTGTTGTTTTTTGTATTGACGAAAGTGAATGCAGAAAAAGTATATGAATTCAATTCATTATGTCAGCAGGCATATAAAGAGATCACACAATTAAAATTGAACAATGGACAGGCGTTACTGGAGAAAGCAAAAAAACAAAATCCAGATAATTTAATCCCTCTCGTTTTAGAAAGCTATATCGATTTTTTTGTTTTATTTTTCAATGAAGATCCGACTGAGTATAAAATAAGAAAAACCAAAATTGAAGAAAGGATCATTTTATTAAAAGAAGGGCCTTCCTCTTCTCCATTTCATGATTTTAGTTTGAGTGTGGTATATCTGCACAAAGCCCTTATTTCGATTAAATTTGGTGAGATGTGGTCTGCGGGATGGGATATAAAAAGAGCCTATCAGCATATAAAAGATAATAAAAAGGCATTCCCCACTTTTGCGCCTAATGACCTGATCTACGGTGGGCTGCAGGCTGCAATAGGCACTATTCCTAAAGGTTACAGGTGGCTTACCAATTTATTAGGTATGAAGGGCTCGGTAACTGAAGGAATTAAGCTGGTTAAAAATTTCGAAAGCAGTAATGACCCTTGGGCTAGATTGATGAACAATGAAAGCATGTTCATGTATTGTTACCTGATGTTTTATCTGGAAAATAAAAAAGATGAAGCATTGCAATACCTCAAAGACAAGAAGCCCGATCTCGTGAACAATCATTTGATCGCTTATGCCGCTGCCAATCTGAACAAGAATAATAAGCAAACAGAAGTAGCTAAAAATATAGTTCTTAACAGAAATAGATCGCCCGAATATTTAGTTACGGGAATCTGGGATTATGAAATGGGTTATGCCAAACTGCATCATTTGGAAACACAGGAAGCGATCCAATATTTAGAAAAATTCGTTACTAATTTCAAAGGTCAATTTTATTTGAAAGATGTGTACCAAAAGCTGAGCTGGGCTTATTATCTGCAAGGGAACACTATAGCAGCTCAAAATACCAGGAAGAATATTTTGAAAAAAGGTTCCTTAGATTCGGATGCTGACAAATTAGCTTTAAAGGAAGCTAAAAGCGGTAAGTGGCCCAATATGCTATTATTGAAAGCCAGGCTATTAAATGATGGAGGCTACAACAAAGAAGCTTTACAATTATTCAGTAATAAAACGATTGATAGTTTTTCAAAAGATGAGGACAAATTAGAATTTGCTTATCGATTGGGAAGAGTGTATGATGACCTGATACTAGATCAGGAGGCCATTAAAAATTATCTTACTGCCATTCAGTTGGGCGAAAAAAGCACTGAATATTATGCAGCCCGAGCTGCTTTGCAAATCGGTAATATCTATGAACGACAGGGCAATAAACCATTGGCTATTACTTATTATAAAAAGTGCATGGAAATGGATGACCATGATTACAAAAACTCTTTGGACCAAAAAGCCAAAAGCGGTATTGCCAGATGCAAGGGAGAATAACTTAATTTGCAGACAGTAATAATTTATGCTTAAGAAATTAAACATACAGAACTATGCCATCATTGATGAGATCGAAATTAATTTTTCGCCTCAACTGAATATCATTACCGGAGAAACCGGTGCCGGTAAAAGTATCTTGATGGGTGCATTGAGCTTGATATTGGGTGAAAGAGCAGATACTTCCATCTTACTGAGAACCGATAAAAAATGTTTTATTGAAGGCGTTTTCAGTATTGATTCAAAAAAGAAGGTGAGAGAATTTCTAGAAGAAAATGAATTAGATGCCGAGGATGAATTGGTGCTAAGAAGAGAAATAGCAGCCACCGGAAAATCCAGGGCATTTATCAACGATACTCCTGCTACTTTACAGCAGTTAAAACAATTGGCATCCCTATTGGTTGACCTGCATCAACAATTTGATTCATTAGAATTGGGAGATAGTGATTTTCAGCGGGCAGTTATTGATGCATTAGCCAATAATCAGGAAACGATCCAATCTTACCAAACCCTTTACAGGCAATACTTACAAGGCAAAAAAGAATTATCGATCCTACAGGGAAAAAAGGCCGCATTCAATAAAGAATTGGACTATCATCAATTTTTGTTTGATGAATTGAATGAAATGAATTTTCAGGAAAATGAGTTGGAACACTTAGATAGTGAATTGAAAATGCTGAGTAATTCTGAAGGTATCAAAACAGCATTAGACAAAGTTTATTTTGACCTGAATGAAAGCGAAAGGCCTATTGTTCAATTATTAAAACAATTGGCAAATCAATTGCACGCTTATTCTGCTTTTCATCCTGATCTACAAACCGTGATCGATAGATTGCAATCTTCTCAAATTGAATTGCAGGATATTGCTGATGAGATTACCCACATCAATCATTCAGTTCATTTTGATGAGAAAAGAATTGAGTTCATCAATGAAAGAATGGCATCGGGTTATAAATTGTTGAAAAAACATGCTGTGAAAACAACGACTGAATTATTGAATATTCAAAACGATCTGGAGCAAAAACTGCAGGCTGTTTTACATATTGATGATGCCATCATTTCAAAAGAAAAGGAAGTAAAAATATTGTTGCAGCAAATTGAGAAAATTGCTGAAAAAATATCCTCCGCAAGAAACAAGCAGGCAAAACCATTAGAAAATAAAGTAAATGAGTTGCTAGTTCAGGTAGGAATGCCAAATGCAAAAATAAAAACAGAAATTAGATCTGTTGCATTGAATGAATACGGTTATGACGCTATTGAATTCTTATTTGATGCGAACAAAAGCAATCGATTTGAACCCATTAGAAAAGTAGCAAGCGGCGGAGAATTAAGTCGATTGATGTTATGCATCAAATCATTGGTTGCTCAATCCATCGATTTACCTACCATGATCTTTGATGAAATTGATTCCGGCATCAGCGGTGAAGCCGCCAAACAAGTTGGCATCATCATGAAAAGCCTTTCTTCCAACCGTCAGATCATTTGTATCACACATCAGCCGCAGATAGCAGGTAAAGCCAATGCTCATTTCTTTGTATATAAGGAAATCAAAAATGATGCGGTAAAGACCAATATCCGTTTATTGGATCAGGCTGAAAGAATTACTACGATCGCAAAAATGCTTAGCGGCGAAAAGCCCACTGCTGCGGCGTTAGAGAATGCAAGGGAAATAATGATGAATTAATATTACGGCAGGGCCAAC
>CAIKTE010000211.1 GCA_903830285.1 uncultured Chitinophagaceae bacterium
AAGCAGATCGTTTATTTGTTTAGTAGTTTACAAGATCACAACTGCTACCAATTTCTTCAGGCACGATGTTAAATCCATTTTTTATTTGAACAGGATTTACAAATTTATTTCTCAAATGAGGAATATGTTCTAAAAATAGCGCTTCATGTCCTACTGAAATATGATTGAACAAAACAAGATGCTGATGTAATTGTCCCATATCTCCCACATGCGGTACAACAGGTACCCCAAATTTCTTGCACAATAAACTTACCGTTATAAATTCACTCACTCCCCCCACTCTTACTGCATCCACTTGTATAAATCCTGCACAGCCTGTTTGCAAATAGTTTTTGAAAATGATCCTGTTGGGAACATGTTCTCCCAATGCCAACTTAACTGGTGCAATAGAATTAGCTAATGTTTTATGCGCCAAGATATCGTCAGGATGTGTTGGTTCTTCGATCCAATAAGGATTCATTGATTTTAGTTGATTACATACTTTTAATGCCTGTGGCAAGGTCCACTGCTGATTGGCATCCAACATTATTTTATTGTCATCCCCCACTTCTTCTCTAACAATATGCGCTCTTCTGATATCCCGTTCTGAATCAGGCGAACCTACTTTTAGTTTCATTGCAGAAAAACCATTATCCATTGCTTTGCGGCAATTGATACGAACTGTTTCATCATCATATTTAAACCAGCCTACCGATGTATCATAAACCGGATACCCTGCTTTCAGAATTTTTTCTCTCTCGCATTTCCCGGGCAATTGTGATCGTAATAACTGCAATGCATCTTGCTTAGTCAATACATCTTCTACATAAGAAAGATCAAGCGTATTGATGATCTCTTCAGGACTAAGTTCGGTCAGTAATTTCCATAAAGGCAATTTCCTTTTTTTAGCCCATAGATCATAACAGGCATTGGTAACTGAAGCTAATGCCAATTGAACGATCCCTTTATGCGGCCCCAACCATCTGAATTGCTGTTCATTCGAAAGCATATTAAAAACATTCCCGAAATCAGCCATCAACTCTTCAATATCTTTTCCGATCAATTTATTAGCATAGAACTGCGCGGCTTTACAAACCAGATCATTTCCTTCGCCTAATGTAAAAGCAAACCCGCTTCCTGAGATTCCGCTGTCATCACAAAGTTCTGTGACAGCATATGAGTAAATCGGATCTTTATGAATGGCATCGCTTCCGGCACCATTTGTCAACTCAAACCTTGCATCCCTCACTTTAATATTTACTATCATAAAACTATTTTACATTTTCAATTAATGGTATGCCCTCAGCATCCTTATTCAACTCCAATACAATTACCGTATCATTTTCATCAGACAAATCTGCCGGCAAATCGATCAACAAGCCATTTGCATCCTGTTTATAGGTAAGTGCTGACCCATTTAAAAAATATGCTTTTTTGATCTCTATATTTGGAATGGGCGGCAGTTGCATACTGTTACCGATTTTCTTAAAAACATGAATAAATACTTTATTGTTTTTCCTTGTTGCAGCCCAATCCTTATTCGGTTTATAGGGTCCTCCCTTTGTTGCATAAATTGATTCCCCATTCTTTTTAAGCCATACTCCCAAGGTTGCCAATAATTTTATTTGCCTGTCTTCCATACGGCCATCCATCATTGGACCAACATTATATAAGAGATTTCCATTGCCGGCTGCAGTAGCCACTAAAGTTTGAATAGACTCCTGCACCGATTTCATTTTATCATTGGGCTTCCATGCCCACTGCTTGCAAATGGTAATGCATGATTCCCAGGGATAATTCATATTTATTCCACCTATTTCCTGTTCGGGTGTTGCATAATCACCAATAGTTTCCTCAATCATTATTTTATGATTCGCCTTCCCTAATCGATTGTTGACAATTATAGTTGGATCTAAATTTTTGATGAGTGCATATACATCTTGTGCATATTCTTTTGTCCATGGCTTTTCCCAATTGCCATCAAACCAAAGCATGTATGGATGATAATTTGAGATCAACTCCGTTAATTCATTCTTGATGGTTTGTACAAAGGCAGGCATATTGGCTTTTGGATCAGGGACTGTATCACCTAAATTATGTATCGGATAATTTTTGTCATGCCAATCAAGAATAGTGAAGTAGATACAAAATGCAATGCCTTGTTTCTTGCAAGCAGCAGCCAACTCTCCAACAATATCTCTTTTAAAGGGTGAGTTCATGATATTGTAATCCGAATACTTTGTTGGCCACAAACAAAAACCATCATGATGTTTTGAAGTGATGGTCAAATATTTCATTCCTGCATCTTTCGCGGTCTTCACCCATTTATCGGCATCAAATAAAACAGGATTAAATTCTTTATATAGATTATCATATTCTTCTACAGGAACCTGATGTCCTCTCGACCATCCAATCTCAGTTCCACGAAGCGTTACTGGCCCCCAATGAATGAACATGCCAAAACGCTTCGACATAAAATCATTCAATATTTTCGGGTCTGTATTTATTTTAGTAAGGTCAGTTCTCTTTTCCTGTGCATTAATAAATGTGCCTGTTAAACAGCATAAGAGTAGTATCAAAATTCTTTGTTTCATATAATTTCAATTTATCTTCTATATCCCAACTCTGCACCACCGCTTACCGGCATAATGCAACCTGTAATAAATCTTGCTTTATCCGATAATAAAAAAACACATGCATCTGCTATCACATCTGCATCAGGACAATAACCCAATGGATGCATAGTTGCCAGCATATTCTCAATAGCCATAGCATTCGGTTGCTCACTGCACCACTTTTCTAATGCAGGAGTTTTTACGGCAGAAGGACTTACTGCATTTACTCTGATCCCATATTTTGCATAATCTAAAGCCATCGATTTTGTCAAAGAATTTACTGCCCCTTTAGTGGCAGCATAAGCTGCATGAATTTCCTGACCGATATCCGCAACCAAACTGCTGGTATTTAATATGCATCCTTTTGATTTCTTCAAAGCATCAAATCCATGTTTAACTGTGTGATAAATGCTTTTGACATTTACACTCATCAATAAATCCCACTCCTCAATGGATGTTTCGTGTAATGCTTTTGAAGGTGATGCAATACCTGCATTATTATGGATAGCATCTATCCTGCCGAAAGTTTCCAGTGTTTTTTCAATAGCAGTTTTTACTTGTGATTCATTTGACACAT
>CAIKTE010000212.1 GCA_903830285.1 uncultured Chitinophagaceae bacterium
GGTTTCAAGAAGAGTAATCTTCGGAATGTACTGGTGATCTTTCAATTCACCACTTCTGTAATTCTGATCATAGGAACGATCATTATTTACAATCAGCTGCACTATATACAAACAGCTAAACTGGGTTTTAATAAGGATCAGGTACTGATCATTAATGGGACAGGAGCACTCAATAAAAATATCACCGCATTTAAAAATGAAGTGCTGGCCATGGAAGGGGTTAACGGTGGAACCATCAGTTCTTTTCTGCCTGTTTCCAGTTCATCACGCAGTGATAACAGTTATTCAAAAGAGGCTGTGATGGATTCCAAAAGCGGCATCGATATGCAAACATGGGTAGTGGATTATGATTATATCAAAACCATGGGAATGGAAATAATTAAGGGAAGGAATTTTTCTAAAGAATTCGGAACAGATACAAGTGCCATTTTGATCACGGAAACAACGGCCAAAATGCTGGGATATGCTGAACCCGTAGGGAAAACAATTTATGCACCCTCCAATCTCTCCGGAGTTGGAGGATTGATAGCAATGAATATCATAGGCGTGATCAAAGATTTTCATTTCGAATCATTGCGCCAGCATATTGGGCCATTATGCATGCGGCTTGGTAACAGTAACGACCTGGTATCTTTTAAAATAGCAACAGCCCATACACAAAACTTAATCCCTGCAATAGAAAAAAAATGGAAAGAGATGGCTTCAGGCATGCCATTCAGTTATCGTTTTATGGATGATGCATTTAATGAAATGTATCTGAGCGAGCAGCGTGTAAGCACGATTGCTATTGTGTTTGCCATATTGGCTGTATTTATAGCCTGCCTTGGTTTATTTGGATTGGTAACTTATATGGCCGAACAACGCACCAAAGAGATCGGTGTAAGAAAAGTATTGGGTGCTTCTGTTGGTGATCTGGTAACCCTCTTGTCGAAGGATTTTTTAAGATTGGTTATCATCTCCACCATTATTGCATTTCCTGTTGCATGGTGGGGTATGCATCACTGGTTGCAGGATTTTGCATACCGTACAGAGCTCAGTTGGTGGATCTTTTTGGCTGCTGCTGTTATTGCGTTGATGGTGGCATTGATCACGATCAGTTTCCAAGCCATTAAAGCAGCAAATGCAAATCCGGTGAAAAGTTTGAGAACGGAATAAAAATATAACGATGATAAAGAATTATTTCAAAATAGCCTGGCGCAGTTTATTAAGAGGAAAAGGTTTTTCTTTCATCAATATCGGGGGGTTAGCAATTGGCATGTCTGGCACAATACTTATTTTATTATGGCTGCAAAATGAAATGAGCTATGATAAATTTCATGCTAATAAAGACAACCTGTACCAGGTTTATGGTTTGGGAAGTAATATCGATGGGCATGCTCGGGCAATTGATGTAACATCGCAACCGCTTGCCCCTGCCTTAAAACAAAACTATTCTGAAGTGGAAGCATCAACCAGGGTAGAGGGTGTAAACAGTTTTCTCTTTACTGCAAATAATAAAAGTTTTACAAATATTAATGGAAGTTTTGTTGACCCATCATTTTTAAACATGTTCAGTTTTCCATTAATTGAAGGGGACAAAAAGCAACAACTCAATAACGTTTATTCAATCACCATCACTCAAACACTTGCTAAAAAGTTATTTGGCGATGAAGATGCCATTGGTAAAACAATTAAAATTGACAGTACTGATAATTTTACTGTAACGGGGATATTAAAAGATCTTCCGTCAAATACGCGTTTTGATTTTGAATATTTATTACCGTGGGATTATTTTAAAAAGATTGGATGGAATAATGATAACTGGGTGAGCAATAATACGCCAACTTATGTGTTACTGAAACCAAACACCAACTTAGCCGTTTTCAATGCGAAAATTAAAAATATTTCGAGAGTAAATGCTGGCAGAAATGATATATGGACACATTTTCTTTTCCCTCTTAGCCAATGGCATTTGTACAGCAATTTTGAGA
>CAIKTE010000213.1 GCA_903830285.1 uncultured Chitinophagaceae bacterium
CAAGAGTAAAAGAAACTAAGGAGGCTTATAAACGTAAAAAGCCGTCAAACACTGTGTTTTAACGGCTTCTGAAGAATTTGAAATGTATTTCTGTGATCCCGCTGGGACTCGAACCCAGGACCCCTACATTAAAAGTGTAATGCTCTACCAACTGAGCTACGGAATCATCCCTTTTATTTTGGGAGTGCAAAAATAGGTGAAAACAGCATTGAACCAAAGTTTTAAAAAAATAATTCTCATCATTTTCCCACAAGAATATTCACACTGTTGTAAAAGCTTAGACTTATTTTTGCAGTATAATGATTTTGTATGGCAGATTTTGATAATAAAGTAGTAGTGATAACCGGCGGTTCTGAAGGTATTGGTAAGGCTTTGGTTGAACAGTTTTTGGCTAATGGAGCTAAAGTGGCTACCTGCGGAAGAAATTACGATAAACTCTATCTACTGCAATCCACACATGCGGGTGAACCATTGATGATACATACAGCAGATGTGAGTAAAGAAATTGATTGTAAGAATTTTATTGCTGCTGTGGTCGATACTTTCGGTACAATAGATATCTTAATCAACAATGCAGGTATTTCCATGCGTGCATTATTCGTGGATGTGGAATTAGACACATTGAGAAGAGTAATGGATGTTAATTTTTGGGGAACTGTTCACAGTACCAAATTTGCATTGCCTTATATCATTCGTAATAAAGGATCTGTTGTTGCCATCTCATCGATCGCAGGGTATAGAGGATTGCCCGGCAGAAGCGGCTATTCGGCATCTAAGTTTGCAGTGAACGGATGGATGGAAGCATTGCGTACCGAATTATTGAGTACGGGAGTGAATGTGATGTGGGCTTGTCCCGGATTTACTGCATCCAATATCCGCAATGTTGCCTTGGATAAGGATGGAAAAGCACAGGGAGAAAGTCCGCTCGAAGAAAAAAAATTAATGCCCGCCGAAGAGTGTGCTGCATATATCGTAAAAGCCATCAAAAAACGCAGACGTACTTTAGTCTTAACGGCCAATGGTAAACAAACAGTTTTATTGAACAGATTTTTTCCTTCACTTTTAGACAGATTGGTTAAAATATTTTTCTATAAGAACGGAGTGCTGGTGAAATAAGTGGTTGTATTCAGCGTTTATAAATCCGGATGCAGGTAATAACGTTAACAACTGACATAGGCCAGCAGGATTATCTTGTGGGCGCTATCAAAGGGCAATTGCTCTCCGTTGATCCTGTATTGCATATCCACGATATCACGCATTATTTATCACCTTCCAATTATCCGCAAGCTGCTTATGTGTGCAGCAATGCTTTCAAGTATTTTCCAAAAGATAGTTTTCATATCATCATTCTCAATTTGTTTGAAAATGAAGCAAAGCATATTTTAATTGCAAAATATCGCGATCAATATATTGCTTGTCCGGATAACGGTATCCTTACAATGATCGCAGGAGAAAAGCCAAAGGAAATGATCGCGATCGATATCAGTCAGCAAAACACGTTATTAGAGTTTACCGAAAAGATCGCACAGACTATTGGGAAAATAAATGCAGGCTCAACACTTGCATCCGTTGGCGAAACAGTTGCATCCATCAATGAAAAATATCCCTTGCGTGCAACCATCGGCAATAACTGGATGGAAGGACAGATCCTGTTTATTGACCAATTTGAGAATGTGGTGATCAATATCAGCAAAGCTGAGTTTGAAGAACAGCGTAATGGCAGACAATTCAAAATTGTGTTTAAACGAGATGAAGTGATCGATACTTTCTCTAATAATTATTCTTCTGTTTTTGAGGGCGAGAAATTAGCATGGTTCAATTCTGCAGGTTATTTAGAGATCGCTATCAATAAAGGCAATATTGCCGGCCTCTTCGGTTTGCAGGGCTTTAATGAAAAGATGCAGCAACAGAATGTGGTGAATCAGAATAAATGGTTTTATCAAACGGTGAGAATATTTTTTGAACAAAGGGGAAAAAACTAAAAAAGAAAAACTAAAGGGGGAACTGTTGATTAGTTGATAGGTTTATAGGTTGATATGTAAAGCATCCTGCCTTTAAAAATCCGTAGGATTTTCCTCTGCGCCTCGGGGTGAAAAAGAAAAACTAAGTTGTTTACAGCAGATGCATTCCGATATTTCATCATGCAACATCATCTCAGCAAATAATTCGTGTATTTCGCAAAAATTCGTGTAATAAATATTTGATTCTTCATGAATAGGCCTGAACATACAAAGCTGCGATAATACTAAGTTTAACAGAATTACCCAAGCTCGAAACATCATTCTTTTCTTCATTTAATTATTTGCAAGTATTTTCGCAGTTCTGTAAAATGAACCAATAATCTTAAATCGTATAGAATTATGGCATATGATGTAATTGTTTTAGGGAGTGGCCCGGGCGGATATCCTGCGGCGATACGCGCATCTCAATTAGGATTTAAAGTAGCGATCATTGAGAAAGAAAGTCTGGGTGGTGTTTGTTTGAACTGGGGTTGTATACCTACCAAAGCACTTATTAAAAGTGCCAATGTGTTTGAATATGTGAAGCATAGTGCCAATTATGGTATCAATGCAGCAGGAGAAGCTGATTTTGGGGCAGTGATCAAAAGAAGTAGAGGTGTGGCTGATAAAATGAGCAAAGGGGTTCAGTTCCTGATGCGTAAGAATAAGATCGATGTGATCATGGGTTACGGCAAGATCGCCGGAAAAGGTAAAGTAGAAGTAACTGCAGCAGATGGCAGTAAACAAATAGTAGAAGCCAAAAATATAGTGATTGCAACAGGTGGACGTGCGAAACAATTACCCAACCTTCCCATCGATGGTAAAAAGATCATCGGTTACAGGGAAGCCATGGTATTGCCGCAACAACCCAAGAGCATGATCATTGTGGGTAGTGGTGCGATAGGTGTAGAGTTCGCTTATGTATACAGCAGTCTGGGTACAAAAGTGACCATTGTTGAATTCCTGCCGCGCATTGTTCCGGTAGAAGATGAAGACATATCAAAAGAACTGGAAAAACAATACAAGAAAAGCGGTATTGATATTTTGACCAATGCATCTGTTGAATCTGTAGAAGCAAATGGTGAAGGCATTAAAGCAAAAGTAAAAACACAAACAGGTGAAATATTCTTAGAAGCAGATATCGTGTTGAGTGCTGTGGGTGTGGTTGCGAATATTGAGAATATCGGTCTTGAAGAAAATGGAATTAAAACAGAGAAAGGAAAGATCGTAGTGGATAAATATCAGCAAACATCTGTTGCAGGAATTTATGCCATTGGTGATTGTAGTCCCGGTCAGGCATTAGCGCATGTGGCTGCCAAAGAAGGCATCAATGCTGCCGAACATATCGGTTACAACGAAAAGAAATATAATCATCTACCTGAACCATTGGATTATAATAATATCCCGGGTTGTACCTATTGTACACCGGAAATTGCAAGTGTGGGTTACACAGAGAAAGCTGCAAAAGAAGCAGGCTATGAATTGAAGATCGGTAAGTTCCCATTCATGGCGAGCGGTAAAGCAAGTGCTGCAGGTGCAACAGAAGGTTTCGTGAAAGTGATCTATGATGCAAAATACGGTGAGTTCTTAGGCTGTCATATGATCGGTGCCAATGTTACTGAAATGGTAGCTGAAGCAGTGGTTGCACGTAAACTGGAAACAACAGCACATGAGATATTGAATGCAGTACATCCGCATCCTACTATGAGCGAAGGTTTGAAAGAAGCGACTGCAGCAGCTTATGGAGAAGCGATAGATATATAGTCTGAACTTGGATTAATAAGATTAAAAGGATTGCAGGAAACTGTGATCCTTTTTTATAACCGAGAAATCTTGTTTCTTATTTCATTGAAACTAGTGATCTCTAACAAAAAAGAAGGCTTATGCTGTAATAATTGTTTATCTGCTGTAATTAAAAAAGCTGCTTTTGCTTTGAGGCAGATATCAAATAAAAAATTATCGTCCTTATCCGGTGCATCGATATATCGGGGATTTATTTTAATTTGAGTACATACTTTTTTATGCAATTCTACAAATGCATTAGAAGGGAATGGTAATTTAAATTTTGGCCTTAATAAAACATTTTCTAATTCTTCAATTAGTTCTGCAGAAGTAAAAACTTCTACTTCATTGTTTGCAATCCATTGAATCAGATAATCTGTGCGGGCGCTTATAAAATAACTAACCCAAATGTTGGTATCAATAACAATTTTAACGGGCATTCTTTTTCTTTCTTACTATCCGTACTTCTTTTACTATATCTGCCATAGAAACCTTTGTCTTTGGCGTAAATGAGGATAATCGCTGAGATTCGGCAATTAGTAATTGTTTCTTCAATGCAGTAGCGAGTTGCTCTTGTTCGGTCGAAGAGAGTTGATTAATATATTTATTCAGTTCTTTTACGATAGCTGTCATAAAACGCTTTTACCAAATTTAGGGAAATTGCTTTATTTTACTAGTATGAAAAGAATCAATTTATTATTTACAGCACTGATCTTTCTTCAAATTGGATTCGCACAAAAAAATAAAGAAACAAGACCTGTTGCTGCTAAAGATTATTTTCCTTCTGCACAAAATTGGGAACATAGGGATCCGTCATCAATAGAATTGGACAGCAATAAAATAAATGCAGCTATTCAATTTGCAAAAGACAATGAAGCAAAACTGCCGCGTAATCAGGAGATCGCACAGGCCATGACATTTGGCAAAGAACCATACAGTGATGCGATCGGGCCTTTGGCAGAAAGGGGACAACCAACGGGCATCATCATCTATAAAGGATATATTATTGCAGAATGGGGAGAGCCGAATCGGGTGGATATGACCAACAGTGTTACCAAAAGTATGCTGTCAACCGTTGTTGGATTAGCCGTTGAGAAAGGATTGATCAGATCAGTGAATGATACGGTTGCGAACTATGTTCCGCCCATCGAAGTATTGAATCATGATGCTTATCGCAGTGCAGACCAAATTGGTCAGCCGCAATTACTATATCCCTTTGCATCTGCGCACAATAAAAAGCTGACATGGGATGTGATGCTTCGCCAGACAAGCGATTGGGAAGGAACATTATGGGGTAAACCCGATTGGGCAGATCGTCCCAATGATAAACCCAACGAATGGCTTACACGTAAGCGTAATGAACCGGGCAGCGTCTGGAAATACAATGATACGCGCGTAAATGCTTTGGCATTGGCAGCCACCACTGTTTGGCGTAAACCCTTGCCACAGGTATTGCGTGAGAATATCATGAATCCTATCGGTGCATCGAATACCTGGCATTGGACGGGTTATCGTAATTCATGGATCGTATTGGACGGACAAGCTATTCAATCGGTAAGCGGCGGTGGGCATTTTGGTGGTGGTTTGTTTATCAATGCATATGATATGGCGCGATTTGGTTTATTGAGTTTGCATAAAGGCAATTGGAATGGCAAACAACTTATTGCAGAACAATGGGTGGATCAGGCACTCACACCCACAACTGCGAATACCGGTTATGGGTATATGAATTGGTTCCTGAATACGGATAAAAAATTATTTCCTTCTGCACCGCTTACTGCATTTGCACATTTGGGTAATGGAACGAATATGATCTATGTTGACAAGCAAAACGAAATAGTTGCAGTAGTACGATGGATCGAGAACGCAGCATTGGATGGTTTTGTAAAAAGATTATTGGAATCGATCAATAAACAGTAGGGCAATTTTGTAACTTACCTAATCTGAATCAATGCTATGGATTTCGCAGAATATTCAACACTTATATTGATCCTTGTTTTTCTTTTTTCTACCGTTGCCATTTGGATAGCAGGATTGAAAATAATTTCGGCCATTGATGCCATTACCTTACACTTCGATCTGGGTGAGGCTTTTGGCGGAATGGTATTCTTAGCTTTTGTGACCAATCTTCCTGAGATTGCTATTACTGCTGTTGCTGCTTATCATCATGACTATGATATTGCTGTCAGTAATTTACTGGGAGGGATCGCTATACAAACAGTCGTATTGGTATTGATCGATTTTTTTGGTGTGGGTAGAAAAGCACCACTTACTTTAAAAGGGCATTCAAAGGTATTGGTACTCGAAGGTGTTTCATTGATCTTTATACTCACCATTGTAATGATGGCCAAACAATTTTCACCCAACATTATTTATCTGCACACCACACCATTTGAATGGTTAATACTATTGATCTGGCTGGGAAGTATTTATTTCATTTCGAAATTTGGAGATAGAATTAAGAAAGAAGAAAAGATTGTAACAGATCCTTCGCATCATCTTCGTCATCCCAAAGGAAAATTTAAAGGAACGATCCAATTAGCGATCATTGTTTTTATCATCTGTGCATTGGTTACTTTGGTCTCTGGTTGGGCACTGGAAATTACCAGTGATATACTATCGAAACGAATTGGTATGAGCGGTGTTTTATTCGGAGCAACGATCCTGGCATTATGTACATCATTGCCTGAGATATCAACCGGTATTGCATCTGCGAAGATTAGGGAGTATCAGATGGCAGTAAGTGATATATTCGGCGGCAATGCCTTCCTGCCTGTTTTATTTTTAATGGCATCTGCAATAGGAGGAGATGCCATATTGCCGGCTTTGCAACCATCAGATATGTATTTAACAGGCTTGGGGATTATTCTCACCGGGATCTATTTAATTGGGATGGTGGTACATTCAAAAAAACAATTCTTTCGTTTAGGTGTTGATTCTATCATTGTACTGATCGTTTATCTCATCGGCCTGATCGGCTTGGTCTATTTAGTATAATCAAACAGTTTAAAATGAATAGTTGATATGAAAAAGATAAGCATCATTTTCTTTTGTTGTATATATATCAGCAGTCATGCACAACAAGGACTGCAACCGGGATTCAATGCAAAAGAATATTTAGAGACCATCAGTATGTTTTCGAGGATGGGAGATACTGTTGCGTCATGGGATAAAACACCGGCACCTGTTCATTTCGATAAAATATATAGTTCTCCTGTTGTTGGATTAAAGAACAAATGGTGCTTATGGCTGCAAAAAGATAAACAGGTGGCAGTGATCAGTATCAGAGGTACGGTAAATGAATTACCGAGCTGGTTAGAAAATTTCTATGCTGCCATGATACCGGCAAAAGGGAGCTTGCAACTAAACGACAGTACAATATTTCATTATCAGTTTGCAGATAATCCTGAAGCAATGGTGCATGTAGGATGGACGATCGGCATTGCATTCTTGGCACCCACGATCATTGAAAAAATAAAAGAACAATACGCTAATGGGGTAAAAGAATTTGTGATCGCAGGTCATAGTCAGGGTGGGGCATTGGCTTTTTTATTACGGTCTTATTTATTTTATCTGACACAAAAAGGCGAATTACCCAAGGATATCGTTTATAAAACGTATTGTAGTGCCGCACCCAAGCCGGGTAATTTGTATTATGCATATGATTATGATTTCATCACCCGCAACGGTTGGGCATTTACGGTGGTAAATGCAAAGGACTGGGTTCCTGAAACACCTTTTTCCGTGCAGCGTATCACGGATTTCAATAGCGTAAATCCTTTTGTGAATGTGAAAGATGTATTGGCGAAACAAAAGATGGTTGTTCGTTGGTATTTGAATGGGGTGTTCAATAAATTGGATAGAAGAACAACTAAGTCGCAACGCAGTCTCAATAAATATTTAGGTAGCACCATTTACGGTCAGTTGAAAAAAGTATTGCCGCAGTTGAAAGAGCCGGAATATACTGCTGGAGCTAATTATATGCGTGCAGGAGTGCCCATTGTTTTGATCCCTGATGAAGCATATATGAAAGAACATCCGGATGATCCCAAGAAAATATGGGAGCATCATATGCCTTATGCCTATTATGCATTGACGGAAAAGTATTATGGAAATAAATAGTTCTATTTCAACAATTCGTATTGAACAGCGTTTTTTGAGCCGGTCAATTCAATCACTTTTTTGTCAGTAATGAAATGAATTTTCCATCCGGGTTCCGTTGATTGAATGCTACAGCTTATTTTATTATTCAGCTTTTTATAATCAATGGATAATTTGTTATTCCCGATCAACAAGTCATGCAAGGAAGCTTTATTCCATTGTGAAGGCATTTGAATACGGATCGTGATCTCTTTATGATAGGCATCAGGATCAACACCAAAGAAATATTGTATCAATGGAATGTTCAGACAAGTGATATTCCATGCCTGAACAAACATGCCATAATCGGGTGATACTTCATAGGTGGTTCCGGGTGTTGCATAGCTGAATGTATTCAGCATCCTGTGCATGTATTGCAATGCAGTATCGATCATCCCATACCTTGCGGCTGCTTTGATATAACCTGCTGTGGCAGCAGGCATCACGGCCCTGTTGTAAGTAAAGGCAGTATCTTTTAGAAAAGGTCTTTCATCAATGCTAGGATCATCAGGCCTTTCAATACCTGCAATGTATACACCAAACTTATTCGTAAAGAAAGAAACGCGTTTCAGCATTTGCAAAGCCCTGGCAGTATCGGTCATCCCTTCAACAACAGGCTCCAGAATGGAACCATTATAATACACCAAATATCCATTGTAGGGATACACATTATTCTGTATGGATGTTTTCAATTCCATCAGTTTTAGCTTTGCCCATTTGTTTCTGTTCTCTTGTACACGTTTGGCCAAAGCATCATCAATGATGGACAATGCTTTTTCTTTACTGCTTAAAAAATCAGCATAACATTTTTCAGATTCCACCCACCAGTCTTTATTGATATTGTCTTTTAGGCGAATTGCTTTTGCTGCATAATCTTTGGCGGCAATGCTGTCGTTGAGCAGTATTGCCATTTTGCTCATTACATCCAGGAATAAGTAAGTATTAATTTGAACATCGAGCATCTCGTCATTTAATCCTTCAATTTCAGCACCACCGTATCCTTCGATATAACCATTGTGATTACTGTCATGCTGCTGTAACCAATGCCAGGTCTTTTTTGCATAAGCATAATTCTCTTTCAGAAAATTCAGATCACCCGTCCATCGAAATATTTGCCAGGCTGCAATGATATGTAACTGCGACTCTTGCATCTTACCTTTTTCATACACAACGCCATTGGCTGAAACTTCATGAATGATCCTTCCGCTGCTGTCATTCGCTTTATCTGAAACACGTTTCAGCATGTTGAATGCATCCATGAAAAGCTTTGCCGGCATGCTACCTGTCAATCCCATGAATGTGGAAGCCTGATCATTGCTGAAGAACCAGGGATAATCGGGAAGCCCTGCACTTAGTCCGCTACCCAGACCGGGAATATCTCTCCTCAGCCAGTCTGTTGCATATTTACCCCAGTTATAGGCTGTTTGCAATAAAGTGTCGGGAACAGTTATCGCTGCTGTCTTCTCTATTATCTGATACCGTTTTTTCTTTTCTTCAAACAAATAGGGAAGCTTGGTTCTTGTAGCATTGATATTTCTGCTGATCTCATTGCTGTCTTTTGTAGAACCTGAAATGTAGATGCGAAAGTATTGGGAAGAACCGGCTGCAAGATCGCATTGTAATATAAGATTGGATTGAATGCCTTTGCCTTTATAAACGGTTTTATTTGTTTCTTTTAATTTAAATGCGGCATCCTCAAACCCAATGCCGGTATACCATTCATTGAGGCTGTCTTTACAAGTGAGTAATTGCTGACTATTGTCAAAGGATAGCAGTTGATCATTTCCATCCTGAATGTTTAATCTCTCACTCAACCAAACAGGCATCAGGTTAATATCTGCATGCAATAGAAAGTTGAACTTTTTAGGAAGGGTAGAATTGTTTTGAATTTTATATTCTACAACCAATACCTGCTCATCATCCGGAACAAATTGTGTTTGTACGATCGTGATATTCTGATCCGGGATCTGATAATGAAATTTTGTTGCGAATGAATAAGTAATGAAGCTATCACAAACAGGGTTTGTGATACGAGTTCTTTGAATGTCTTGAATGCTGAAGCCAAAGCCATCCATCAGTTTGATGGGCTGTTGCCAGATGCCGCCCATTTCGCCGGTCACATGAAAACCTACTTGTGGAAATGCGCCTGCCTGATCACCGATACAGTATACTTTGTTACCTGCTGTTGTATAGAGATAGCCTGCATTCTTCTTTTCTCCTTTGATATGGGGCAATTGTTTGCAAGCCTCACTAAGATGAAAACCACTTATCTGAGAAATGGCAGGTTGATGAATCAAAAAAAATAAGGTAATAAGCAAACAAATGCTTCTTACCTTATTTTCATATTTTCTGATTGTCATCATTCGTTTGCTAAATAGTGCTTGCATTTTTCTATGGTCGGCCTATTTACAAATGTATGACTCATGATGTCGGCGATCAACTTATAATTCTTCATGAAATCCTGTGCATATGCAGAGAAATGTAGAGGATCATATTCTATCTGAATACCCGTTTGATTGGTGGATGAAATGATTTGCGGAATAGGGGCGCCGTCAAGCCAGTTGACCTTGAATAGAGAAGTAGCTTTCTTTAAGCGGCTCATTTTTCCGATCATTCCATTGATATCCACCTGTTGTGATGGATATTGTACATTCAGTTCAGTTGTTTTATCGCAATCAGTTTTCGCAACAAGAATATGAACAGTCAGGTCATCACCCGAAAAATACCAACTGTTATTTTCTTTGTTGGCATTATAATTCAATTTCACGCCATTCAGTGAAACAGATTCCGGCATCACAGATCCATATAATTGAATATGCAGGTTTCTTTGTTCTATCATACCCGGAAAGGAACCTTCCCTCGGCAGAATATTTATGTTCAAAGAACCATCGGCTTTTTTATCTGTTCGTATGCTTGTAAAACTGTAAGCAGATCTTTGATAGTTATTATCATCGCCTGCGTCTTCATATAATTTGCTTTCGAAAGCAGCACCGGGGAATATTTTTACTACAAGGTTATTGCTGTTTTGTTGCAGGTTCTTCATCTTCTCATACATGGGAATAATGGCACCTGCTTTTACATAAACCGGATATTCATTCAATAAGAATGTGCGTTGCAATGTTTGTCCCCCTTTCAGCATCGTACCGGTATTCCATTCGTACCAGTCATTTCCTTCGGGTAACCAAACCTTCACAGAAGAAATATCATTTACTGCAGGAGCAGTGATCGGCATGATAAGCATATTATCGCCAAACATGTATTCGTTCCTGTGTTGATAGGCTTCTTCATTTTGCGGATGATCGTAATACATGGGTCTGCATAAAGCAAGGGCACTATCATAGGTCTTTCTGGCCATTGTATAGATGTAGGGAGCCAGATCATAGCGCAGATGAATGGAATTTGATAATGCATCAAAATAATCACCGCTAAAGGCCCATACTTCTTTATTCAATCTTGGATCTTTTGAGGAATGTGTTCTGAAGATCGGACTGAATACACCATACTGCATCCATCTGGTATACATTTCAGGATCTATCTTTCTTTGTGCTTCGGGAAGATTGCCGAAACCGTGGCCGCCTAGATCATGGCTCCAGTAATCATACAATACATTCGATGCATTGGATGTAAAAAAAGGTTCAAAATCTAGCATTTGCCAAGTGATCAGTGCATCACCCGAGAAACCGATCTGATAACGATGATTGCCTAATCCGCCCCAGCGATGATATAATAATGTTCGTTGTTGATTTTCTTTTTCCATTCTGGAGAAGAAACAATAATTCAACCACCAGGTATTGCTTAATGTGTTTATTTTTTTTGAATTAGGCCATTGCTGCCAATCGAGCCACCAGAAACTAACGCCTTTTTCTTTCAAGGGATCAAGCACAATATCGAAGAGGTTTTTCATGAACTTTTTATCCGCTACTTCAAAAGGAATATTCTTGTGCTGTGTGGTATCGAACTGCATTGCTTTTGCAAATGCAGGATATTTTTCTTCATAGGCTGCAATGCCTGAAGCAGGATGAAGATTCAGTGTTGTTTTGATCTGTTTCTCTTTCAACCATTGTAAAAAATGATCAGGTTGGGGAAATAAGGCTTTGTTCCATGTATATCCTGTCCATCCTGAACGTTGACCAAACTCATCTGTCTTGGATCCGTTTCTGAAGGATAGACTATCCGTTAAATGCCAGTCCATATCGATCACCAAAACATCTAACGGAATATTGTATTGTTCGAACTTCTTTACCAGATCACGCAATTCAACATCGGAATAATTCCAGTAACGTGACCACCAATAACCAAATGCATAACGTGGAGGAAGCGGCACTTTACCTGCGACCTTCGTAAAATCATTTAACGTAGATTTATAATCGGATGCATAGCCTAAGAAATACCAATCAATTTCTTTATTGGTTCTTTCTTTTACCCAACTCCATTCGCTGTTGTCGAATAAGAAATTATTACTGTCGTCAATCACATACCAACCATCTCTTGACAGCAGACCATTTTCAAAAGGGATGAGTGCATGCGTATCAACATTTCTTTCGCCATCGGCTCCATCCAGTGTACGGAATGTGCCTTTTAAATTTTTAGTATTTACATCACCGGGCTTCCAGTTAATAATATTTGTTTTGTCTTGTTTGTAAACGATCTTCAAATTGGTCGCATTGAATTTACCCGAACCGGTTTTATACCTTAATTCTAGTGCATCCGTTTTGATCACTATCCATTTGCCTTCTTTTGTTTTTGAACAATTGATGGCGGGTATTTCGCGATGAATAAAAACGAATGAAGGATCGTCTACAAATTTGCCTGCAGAATCATATTCCATTCTCACCATGCGTGGTGTGATGAATGTAAAACGGGCATTGCCCTCAGTAAAGCTGTTGCTTTTAGTCGGATTAAGCGTTGTGTTTTGTGCGTTTAAAGGGAACAGGGAAAGCAATAAACCAATCAAAATGAAGATCTGTTTCATTGTGCTGTGTTTAAATGATACACTAAATAAGAGATGAAGAAATGATGATCTCTTTACATACTGCAATGTAAAATTTATATTTCCCAAGGGAGCTAACAAATGTCATGGAATAAGGCTTTTTTATGCTGTGTTTCCGGTCAAACCCTTGCTATACTTCAGATCTATTTTGGTGAATATGGGATTATCTTCTTTCGGAAGAATGCGCCTATATAGGATCCTGTGAATGAAAAGAGGAAGGATGCAGCAGAACTATAATTGCCGTGAAGGATTATATTGAAGCCGACAATAAATCCGCCTATAAGCAATGCCCATAGCCAAGCCATCGATGGTAGCAGGAGCCCAAGAATGAAGCAGCTGCTCAATATGGCAAATACTATTACGCCTGTATCGTCCCAATGCGGAGAGCTGTCGATCTTTCCCAAGACAAAACCTATGATACAAGCTGCAGAAAATAGCAGCCAAAATCGGGGGGATCGTAAAGTGAAGCTTGTATTCACAGAAAAGAATTGTACTTAAATATAAGAATACTTAGAGTATAGTGATCTGATTATTCTTGTTTAACAGGATTTACTACCTGCACTTTGGTGGGTACTTTTTCTATCGCAATGAATTTGTTGGCCATCATCATAACGATCGAGATCATCAATCCGATGGTGATGATCTTGATACCTTTGCTGTAACTCCTGTTTCCTCTTTCCGTGATGGCTGTATTTAACGTATAAGAATTGGTATTTGCTTCGATCTCATGCAACAATATTTCATTGTATGGTTTGTTCAATAGGTCTTTATACTTTTTTACAGCAAAAGCCTGATCGAGTGGTTTGGTTCTGAAAATACTCAACATTAAGAGGATGGCCCAAATGAACAGTAATACCGGTACAACCGAAATTAATTGGATCCACAAATAAGTGCCGTCAAGGCTGTTTAAGAAAAAGGGTATGAATAAAGCAGCAGCACCAATCACCGTACCTGCATAGGAATGTTGTTGACGGTAAGAGTCAACCTGTTTTTCAACGACCTCTTTTGAATTGACCGCGAGAAATTCCAGATGCTTAATATCTTCCATTAGTCATTGAACAGTTTTTAAAGAGTCTATATCAATTAAGATAAAATTGAATGATTTCAAGGAATATTTATTACATACTCCCATCTATTACTTGCAAGATTCACTTATCGAACTATTCTTCGATGCTTATCCTATTTGACGAGGCTAATAAAATTTCTGTATTATATCCCATATCTGAAAAATAAATGGATATTTTTATCGCTTCAAAGCCTGCTACATATGAAAATGTATTCGAAGTATTTCTTTATTATGATCGTATTGCTGATCTCTGCGGCAAGCGTTTTCGCTCAACCCACTACGTATATCTTATTAAGGCATGCTGAGAAGGATACTTCGAATTATGGCAGCATGATGCTGAATACTGATCCTGCATTGAGTAAGGCAGGAGAGCAGCGGGCTGCAAGTCTGGTCACTGTTCTTTCGGCGTACCGTCCAGATGCCATTTACAGTACCAATTACAAACGCACAAAAGCGACCGTTGAGGCTTTAGCAAAAAAGTCAGGGAAGACGATCCAATATTATGATCCCAAAAAGCTGTCCTCCTTTGCAGATAGTTTATTACAAATAAAAGGGAAGACAATTGTTGTGGTAGGTCATTCCAATACAACACCGGCATTGGTCAACCTGCTGATCAAGGAAAATAAATATCCGGCATTGGATGATTCAGTGTACGATCAATTCTGGATCGTTACGCTGGAGAACGGCAGATCCATTGTTGAGGAGAGAAAGTATTAAGTTGCAGGTTCATCATTTCAAATAAAGCAGTGTGCAAAAGAAAACGGGCATAGATGTCATCAATAAAGTGCTGGAAGCGGTCTATGCAGTGGATAAGGATTCACTGTTCATCATGAGTTTAATGCATCAGTATGAGGACAGGGGTTTTTTGACCAAGAAACAGTTAGAAGGGTTGTTTGATAAAGCCAGAAAGATAGAAGATATCGCACCCGGATGGATTGCTACCATTGAAGCCATGATCAGCAAATTACCCAATCGCGATAGGTCACCCATCATCAAAAAAAATACAGCTATTGTAGAAGATGAAAATACTGCAGTACAATTAGCGGCCATTCTATCTAAGTATCCGCAACATAAAGCGGTACTGTTATTACAATCAACCTTTCAGAAAGAAAAGCAGCTGTCTGCCACGGACAAGGCCGCACTGCAGAAGTTCTATAAACTGTTGGTGAAATAAAAGACCGATCTATTTCTTTCCCTTGATAAATGTGCCGTTGATGCGAATGTCTTTTTCATCATCCAAGACCCTTTTCATTAATTTACGCAAGACTTCAGGAATGATCTCTTTTTCTTCTTCCGTAAGATCCTTGGTGATCTCATGGAATTCATCCTCATCATCATAGTAGCCAAAATAAAGTTCATATCGGTTATTAAGATGGAGTCGGAGAGAGAGCTCTTTATCTTCCTCGTACTGGTACATCGTTACGATGGACCATTGATCATCATCCAAACAGTCAAAAAGAATATCAACCGAAGTTTCATTCAGTACCCAGGTGGCTAATTTCTCGATCATATCAGCGGAATGATCTTTTACTAATTCTTCAAATGTCATGGTCTCTGTTATTTTGTTCAGTTAAATGGGGCCTATTATCCGTTTTATTTAAACAGCGCGAATGTAGCTTAAAAATTGGGTGTTTTACCCCTTGTTGAAATCAAAACTTCCATTACATTTGTCTCAGAAACTTAAAGTTTTTTTCACTGGGGGGTGAATTTAACAGTCCTGTCCGATTTATTCGGACAGGATTTTTTTATGCAGCATAGCAATTGATTACCATGCTTTTAATGCCCGTTTCTATCAGTTTATCTTCAAAACCCCTCAACCCTTACCTTTGCACACTTTAAGAAAGAGAATAGACCATCGTTGATAGTGAATAGTAAAGCAAGTGCCTAACCATGAACTATTGGCCATGAACCATCGACCAATAATGAAATACGAAAAAGAAATCAATCGCAGAAGAACATTCGCCATCATCTCTCACCCGGATGCCGGTAAAACCACTTTAACTGAAAAGTTATTGTTGTTCGGGGGTGCCATTCAAACTGCAGGTGCTGTTAAGAGCAATAAGATAAAGAAACATGCGACCAGTGATTTCATGGAGATCGAGCGTCAGCGTGGTATCAGTGTGGCCACCAGTGTAATGACATTCGAGTATCAGGATATGCTGATCAACTTGCTGGATACACCGGGGCACAAAGACTTTGCAGAAGATACCTACCGCACTTTAACGGCTGTTGACAGTGTTATCCTTGTGATCGATAGTGTGAATGGTGTGGAAGCACAAACCAGAAGACTGATGGAAGTATGCCGTATGCGTGATACGCCGGTGATCGTCTTCATCAATAAAATGGATCGTGACGGAAAGAACAGATTTGACCTCTTGGAAGAAATAGAAAAAGAACTGAATCTTGCCTTACACCCCATGACTTGGCCCATCAATAGCGGTAAGGATTTTAAAGGGGTTTATAATCTCGATAATAAAAGCCTGCGTTTATTTACGGCAAGTACCAAGGCAGAAGAGGAAGATACTTTTGCCATCAATGATCTGAGTGACACGATACTGGATGCAAAGATCGGAGAAAGAGATGCAGCGCATTTGAGGGAAGATGCAGAACTGATAGAAGGTGTGCATGGTGAACTGAATACTGCCGATTATCTGGCAGGCAAAGTAGCGCCCGTATTCTTCGGATCGGCCGTGAATAATTTTGGCGTGAAAGAAATGCTCGATACATTCATTCGTATCGCACCCATACCAAGAAGCAGGGAAACATCGGTAGAAACGGTGGAAGTGGGCGATGACGCATTCAGCGGTTTTGTTTTTAAGATACATGCCAACCTGGATCCCAAGCACCGCGACAGGATCGCATTCCTTCGGGTATGCAGCGGAAGATTCGAAAGAAATAAATATTATCATCATGTGCGTCTGGATAAAGAGATCCGTTTCAGCAATCCTTATTCCTTCTTAGCACGCAGTAAAGACGTGATCGAAGATGCTTATCCCGGTGATGTGGTGGGCCTGTTTGATACAGGTAATTTTAAGATTGGTGATACCTTGACCGAAGGAACTGATTTTTATTTTACAGGTATTCCTACTTTCTCACCCGAAATATTTAAAGAACTGGTGAATAAGGATCCTATGAAGACCAAGCAACTGGAGAAGGGCGTACAGCAGCTAACGGATGAAGGTGTTGCACAATTATTCACACAGCATGGCGGTAATAAAAAGATCATTGGTTGTGTGGGTGATCTTCAATTTGAAGTGATACAATATCGTCTGTTGCAGGAATACGGTGCTGCTGCCGAATTCAGAACATTGCCATTTTATAAAGCCTGTTGGTTAACATCCAAGGATCAAAAGAAACTGGATGATTTCCTTCGCTTTAAACAAATGAACAGTGCAGAAGATAAGGATGGTCATCCTGTTTATCTGGCACAGAGTGAATGGTTCCTGAATACAGAGATCACAAACAATCCGGATATACAATTTCATTTTAGCAGCGAGGTACATAAGTAGGGGGGAGTACATAGTCGATGGTCGATAGTCGATAGTCCATGGTCTATGGTCCATGGACTGAAAAGTAATAATAGTATGATATTGTTTGAAACAGAAAGATCATTGGTCAGGCAATTTACTGCAGCAGATGCGGAAGCTTTCTTTCTCATCAATGGCAATGCTACTGTTATGCATTTCATTCGCCCTGCTAAAAACAGAAAGGACAGTGATGATTTCTTGCAGGAGAATCTGAATCTCTATCAAGAGGGTTCTGTTGTTGGAAGATATGCGGTTGTTGATAAAGCATCCGGTACAATAGCAGGCACTTTCTCTTTTTTATTTCTCTCTGATAAAACAAATTATCATATCGGTTATGCATTGCTTCCCGAATACTGGGGAAAGGGATTAGCCCAGGAATTAGTAAAACAGGGAACACCTTATTTCTTTTCTGCAACCGATAAAACAGAACTCTTCGCTATCACCGATAAAGAAAATACAGCTTCTCAAAACGCCTTATTGAAAAACGGATACATTGTTAAAGGGACCACTATTGAACATGATAAGGAACTTATTTTGTTTACTATCAGTCGATAGTCCATGGCCCATGGTCTATTGTCTATGGACTAAAGATTCAACCAATAATTTAATTTAAATACAATGGCCCTGTTCTTGTTTTGCAGAAGGGGCGTGGTATAATAATTATCTGTATACACCAGATAGAGATCACTCATGGGTTTGAAGCGATACTGGAAGCGGCTGTTAATATTGAAATTATTGGCCTGTGTATTGTATTGCAGAAATGTGGTCCATGAAACTTTGGTGTTGAAATTGTATTCGATCTTGGGCGACAGTAATAATAATTCTGTACTTCCATAGGGATCGGGAAATGAAAGTTTATCAAACTCTGCCTGAAACAGAAGATTAAAATGCGGTCTGCTTCTAACAGTAATAGTTCCTGACATTGAACTGATCAACCCATTATAAAATTGTCCGCCTGTATAATTTAAACTGTAACTGAATAATTTTCTTGTATCGGAAGTATAGGTAAGTGAAGCTTGTGAATATTGATAAGCTTTTGCAGGTAATGGCGTACTGTTTGTAAATGAAATGGGATATAAAAGATCAACGCTATTTTGAAAGACCAATAGTTTAAAGAATCGGGTATTTTTAAATTCCAACTGATAAGAAAGGGAAAGATCATTTTCATTGAATGAATAATCCGGATTCACTACGGTATAGTTCTCCATTTTAAATGTCTGCTTGCTGACATTGCTATTCGGGTTCTTCGGATACAAATAGTAGGAGGCGGATAGATATACATGTTTAAAACCCACACGGATCGTTGTATCTCTCAATGCATCATAATTATTGATGCGTTGCACATAACCCATATCGGTATAATAATTCGTACCGAGGGTTGCAATATCCAGAATAGAAGAAAACTTTTTACCGTTAAAAGCAAATCCTGTTTCCTGAAAATTATTCTGATCGGTCAAGCCGGGTTTGAAAGAATGATGATAAGCATACCACCAGTTCCATTTACCGTCACGACTAAAATAATCGAATGTTGAGCCCAGGTTTCTTCCCCATGCATTTAAAGGGTCTGCTTTCTTATCTGCATCAGACTGAAAGTTTTCTCTGTTCAGGAAATACACTTTAAAGATGGATCTCGCCAGCACATTTTTATTGTAGGAAATGGCCGTATAGTTTTCAGGCGAATAATCTCCTTTCGCGCCTGTTTGCATATTCATGATGCCGATACGTGTAGTGGAATTTAAACTGCCCGATAATCTTGCACCGCCGATGATGGGAATGGGATTTCCATCTTTATCCAATCCGATCCTTCTTGAATAAAACGGAGTGATCGCTCCCGGAATACCGTATTCACCAAATATGTCGCTGTTCTCTAAAAAGAAAGATCTTTTTTCCGGCAGGAAAAGATCATAACGGGTAAGATTGGTCACCTGTTTATCTACCTCCACCTGTGAGAAATCGGGATTGAGTGTCAGGTCTAAATTTAGGGAGGATGTTACCGTGAATTTAGCATCCAGACCCGCTTCCATTGTGCCTTTCGTGGGCTGACCATTTTCCTGATCGCTTTGAATACCACCCGTGGCATAAGGGATCAGCACTATATTCTTTCCGGGATTGGCCGGTGTTCTATCCCAGATCAGCGAACCCGTATAACCCATATTATAGATCTTGAAATTGGTGGGCACATGTGTCCATCCACTGTATTCATTGTTCTTCATATCCACGCGTAAAAAGTTTACGCCCCATAATGTTTTGCCCGGCGGGAAACGCAATGATTTAAAAGGAATGGCCATTTCGGCGGTCCATCGGTCATCATATTTTTTAGTGGCAGAGAACCATTTATTATCCCAGCTCCAGCCGAGGTCATTATCCTGACTCATGCTTACCTGATCTTCTGATTGTGCATTAAAAGCATTGACCGCAAAAAAGAAACCGTTGGTATGGTTATTCAGCGGATCCAATGCAATGGCAACTGCATCATTATCTAAATGTCCCACGTCTCTCTTTAAGCTTTGTACAATATTCTTTCCCTTTTCAAAACAGGTAAAGGCAACATAAAGAAACTTGTCGTCATAAGCCATTTGAACAATGGTCTTGTTTTTAGGTCTGCCTACATCGGTTGGGAATTTTAAAAAGAAGTCAGTCTTCTTTTCGGCTGTTTGCCAGATACTGTCATCGAGTATACCGTCGATCTTAATGGGTGATTGAGAAGCAGTAATATGTAACTGAAATTCTTTCTGAAAGTTTTCAACGCTAATTTCCTGCGCATTTAATGTGCACGAAAATACCAAAACTATAAGGGTTAAAAAAGCAAGCTTCACGGGTGCAAAAATAAATGAATGGGGGTACAGACAAATATTTTTTGATGAATGTCAAAGAAATGGTTTGAATAGAATAGAATAGAACAATGACCCAACAGATTCCTCCTGCGTCGGAATGACATAAAGCCAACCATCAATATATATCTTCAGCTTTCTTACAACCCTCCCGCATCAACATCCTTAATGAATTTGATCACACCGGTCATGAATACCTGTTGATCATCCCACATGGATAAATGACTTCCCTTGGGGCAGTATAGATAACGACCTTTCTGTACCAGCTTACTTTGTTCTTCCATGGCATTGGGATCCATGGTATCATGTTTCGCACCCACCATTAAAGTAGGAACGCTTATTTCTTTTAAACGTGCTTTGACATCCCAGTTAGTCAAACGACCACCTACACCAAACTCACTCGGTCCCTGCATCATGGTATAGATCTCATTGTTCGCATGTTTCATGGAACGGTTAAATGCATCGGGCCATACTTTTAAACGACAAAGGTGTTCGCGATAAAAATTAGGGATGAGTAATTCCATATAACGCGGATTATTAAAATCCTTTTTCGCTTCAATGGCTTTGATCTCAGCGAGTACTTCAGGTTTCATTTGTTTGGCCAATACACTATCAGCATACTTACCATATTCCGGAACACTAGCCATCATGTTCGCCACCAATAAACCTTTTAGATTCTTCTGATATTTTAGTGCATATTCCATGGCCAATAAACCACCCCATGAATTACCCAGCACATAGAAATTGCTACTGTCTGCGCCGATCGCTTTACGCACCTGTTCCACTTCTTCTACAAAACGTGCGACGGTCCATAGGCTGCTGTCTTTCGGCTGATCACTGTAATAAGAACCCAGCTGATCGTATTCATAGAATTCAAAACCCTGACGCTGAAAGAATGTTTCAAAACATTCTGTGTATTCATGCGTCATGGCAGGGCCGCCATGCAAGAGCAATATTTTTATTGTAGGATTCGTACCAAAGCGTTTGGTCCATACTTTAAAGTCACCCACGGGTGTTGTGATGGGGATCATTTTAACACCGCCTGCTTCTACAGAATCGCCATAACTGAAATAATCAGTAAGCGCAACAGGAGTGTTTGCTGTTTTTTGTTTGCAGGATATGCAAAAGCAAATGGCCAGAATAAATAGGAGTGAACGCATGGTGTATAGGTTTATGGTTGTGATTGTTTTCTACGATTTTAATAAGGTCTTAAATATACAGCAGAGAAATTGGGATGCAAACTTATTTACGGGCAATATTATGAAGAGCTAATGATGGGCAGATTCCTCGTGCCTCTCCAAAGCTGTTCTTCGAACGGAATGACATAAATCCCAACTGCAGGAAGAATATGCCAAGCAGTAGTACATTATCAAACAGTCCTCCTTTGGTCGGGAATGAAACATCATCCGAGCAATCAATTTAAAATGTAAAAAAGAAGGATTAATAAAAGCATTAAGGAACCCGAAATATCACACTTGCTCCAAAGCCCATACCTTTTGAAGTATTTCGTCCGAACAATGTATAAAAAGCACTGGCAGAAACCATCATGGTCCGGGTGATCCTTCTGGTATAGGAAGCCGTAAAATTACCGGTCACGAAATCCTTTACCCCTTTCAAATTAATATTACTGGTAGTATCCCTGCTGAACGATGCAATGCCCTGAAAATTGAATGCTATTTGATTGATATGCTTGATCACGAAATCAATAGATCCTCCGCCTATGAGTTGCTGAGGGCCTTCTTCGGTAAAATAATCCCTATAAGATAATTGAAACATCATTGAACCGCTGTTATTCAAAAATTTAGGAATGATATTACTGCTTACTGTAAGATCAACTCCCGGAGCAGCATAGCCCATTGCCAATTCACCAACGGGATTCGTATACATGGGTAATATTAACGAAGCCTGAAAGGTCAGGTATTTTGTATAATCCTTATTCTCTAAGTTATAAGCAAATCCGGCCATCGCATCCCCAAAATCACTTCTCTTACTGATGATCCCATTTTGACTAACAATATCATTCAGGTAAGAAAAATTGCAAATAAAATCTACTCTTCTAGACATACCATGATCCAGAAAAAAAGTATAGTTATTTGATTTAAAGAAAGTAGCGGGATACAAGGGATCATTTAACTGCCATTTGGAATCATATGTTTTTTTGCTGTATAGATAAGTATATCCCAGACCGAAGATCGTTCTGCCTTTCCCAACAGGCATACCTGCAAAACCATCGGTTGCAAAAAGAAGCAGTAAAGAGATATACAAAAACAGTTTCTTCATAAGATCACTTAGGAGGATATAACAGTTTTTCCAAAAGCCAGCGAGTCTGCAAGAATCTATGTTTCGTTTCCACTTCATGTGCTAAGTGATAGAAATTATAGATCTCACTTTTTTGTTTCGCAGCATCATTCAATTTATTAAAAGCAGCAAATATGGTAGATGGGGGAGCCAAAACATCCAATGCACCCGATGCCAATAAAACAGGGCATTGTATCATTGGCGTGAAATTTTGCGGATCATAATAATCCATTGTCTTAGTGATCGTTTTCATGTTCAGGTAAGGAGAAAATCTTAAATATTGCTCATACCTGATAACAGGCCATGTTGTGGGTGTTTTACTTTCAGCAATACCGATCAGATTATGTACATCACAATAAATAGGATTATCGCTGATACAGGCTTTCACCCTATGATCCAAAGCGGAGATCACTAAAGCTAATGCGCCACCCTGAGATCCGCCACTAACACCGATACGCGATGCATCAATATTCAATCCCATGTCTTTATATGCACATAAAAAATCAATGGCTCTTTCGCAATCCATATAAGCACCGCGATATATATATTTATCCCTGTCATCGATATTGTATACCGAATAATCAAACTCTTTATTCAATACTTCTTCACCCGGCGCTTTTGTTTGTCGAATATTGATCAGGAACAAAACAAACTCATCTGCCACAATGGGTTTCAAGTGCACTTTACAACCCGGTAATGCAACCAATACCGGATACTTCCCCGGAAGATTAGGAACAGTCAACCATCCCTGCACTGTAACTCCACCCCATGATCTCATTTCAACATTGTAAACAGAATGAGCAGAAGTAGATTGTGTTTCATCATAAGTAATGCTGTATTTAGGATCTATCTCATGTAATTGCTTGATCGTATTTTGCCAGAACTGATCGAAGTCTGCAGGCCTGTATGACTGTGAGTTTATTTCGTATGGTTTATAACCGAATACATTCCTGATGGTATCATCATAATCTGTGACATTGATAGAAAAGATCATTTCATAAAAGCCCGGTTGTTCTACCGGAATTACATAATCAATAACTTTTGATGCTCCGCCTCTTATTTTAAAATCCACTTCACTGGAAGTGACTGCCTTGCCTCTTGCAGTTTTAACTTGCAAAGAGATCTTTCCTTCCTGTGTATTTTTATAATAATTGGCAATGGAAACACCATATTTAACCGGATGTTTGGCATCGAATAAACCGCTTTTCTGGTGAGGGATGATCTTTATATCCATCGTCTCACTCAACTTCTCTTTTATTCTATTTTCTGCTGCAATGGCATGATAGATAGCAATACTATTCA
>CAIKTE010000214.1 GCA_903830285.1 uncultured Chitinophagaceae bacterium
AACACCGTTAAAAACAAAACTGCCGCTATCAGGATCATCCAATAAACCCAGTATATTCAATAATGTAGATTTACCGCAACCCGAAGGCCCCATCACTGCAACAAATTCTCCTTCTTTCACTTCCATATTCAATTTGTTCAATGCAATTGTTTCCACTTCATCTGTACGGTAAATTTTTTCGAGGTCTTTGATCTTTATCATATTGTTTTCGTTTTAAAGTTTGCTTGTGTGAATATTTTTAAATAATGGATGATACAATAAACTGGGCGGGTGTATGAATGAATGTTTCATCAATATCATCTGCTGAATTTTGATGAGTAGTATTTTTATTTTTGATGGATGATTGTTGCATTGAATCTATTCGCACACATTCACTGGAGGTTTTGTGAGTACCGATAAACACAATGAGCAAAAAGAGTATGATGACCGTATTTTTCATAAACAGTTCGTTTAATAGTTATTCCTTTTTTAAAACCAATTCCTGATTGTCTCCATAGGTTTCATAACTGGATGTAATTACTTTGTCGCCCGGTTTCAATCCCTGCAATACCTGATAATAATCCGGATTCTGCATGCCTAATTGTATATCTACTTTATAAGCTATCGTTCCGCTTTCATTTAATTTATAGATCCAGTTGCCGCCTGTCTTTTGAAAGAACCCCCCTTTGGCCAGTAAGATGGATTGCATTTCATCACTCAATGCTAATCTGATCTGCAGGGTCTGCCCGCGACGAATTCCTTTAGGCACTTCCGTTTCGAATTGCATGTCTACCTGAAAACGACCGTTCGAAACCTGTGTATACACTTTTGTGATCTTCAGCTTGTATGTCTTATTTGAAAATTCAAAACTGCCTGTCAGTCCAATGAATATCCTGCTGATATAATGTTCATCAATATCAACACGAACTTTAAAACCATCCACTACATCAATTTGTCCTAAGCGTTCGCCTTGTTTTTTATTCTGGCCTATCTCTGCATCGAGAGAAGTGAGCTGACCATCTATGAAAGCCCGCACGATCAGATCATCCACTTTTTTGCGCATCACTTTTAATGCATTCTGTGATCCTTCATACGATTGTTTTGCCTGATCCAATTGCTGTTTGGTTGATACGGAATCCTGACTCAGGATCTGTTCGGCCAATCTTCTCTTTTGTAAATAATAAGTATAATTATTTTCTGCCTGTTTAAACTCCTGCAGGCCGATCACTTTTTCTTCCATCAAATGCTTATCCAGTTTATAGATCCGTTCCGCCTCTTTTAACTGGCTTTCCACATCAGCCATCTGATTCAATTTATTCACTGTATTCTGTTGTGCGGAATTTCGGGAGATCTGCATTTGCGTTAACAGATTATACACCGAAGTTTCCTGATTCACTAAACTCAATGACAGATCTGTATTCGATAAGCGAAGAATGGGCTGTCCTTTTTTCAGCATGGCGCCATCTTCCACAAATTTTTCTTCTACGCGGCCACCTTCCTGTGCGTCCAGATAAATTGTTGTGATAGGCAATACGACGCCGTTCACCGGAATGATCTCCTGGAAACTTCCTTTACTGATCTCACTGATCGTGATCCTTTCTCTTTCCACATTGAGCTTGGATTTTCCGGAAGTAAAATAATAACTCGCAGCTATCAGCAACAGAATGCCTGCCACCAATACAATGGTGATGATTCGTTTTGAATTCCATTTCTTTTTTTGAATAACTCGGTCCATCTTTCTAGTTTTTTGAATTAAAGATCCAATGTGGAAACATCAGATCATCACACAATAAGAGATAAATTTTTTCCCTTTTATAGAACGAAAGACAGTGCCAAAAGAATAAGCATTGAAAATCAAATATTTAGTGAACTGAGTCAGCTAATACTGTTCGGCATTGTTACAATAACTGTTCGGTTTTGATACACTATTATCGGTTTATTCTTACTAAAGTCTTGCTGCACAATTTGTTAGTTAACGGTATATTTATGGTAATAAAAAGTTAAGCAACATAAAAAGATGAATCTCAAGAAAGCAAGTTTACTGGTAATCGATGATGATACTGATGTATTGATCGCAGTAAAATTATTATTGAAGACCGAAGCAAAGGAAGTGATCACAGAAAAAAATCCGGAGAACCTGGATTCCATTCTTGCCAAATATCATTTCGATATTATTTTATTGGATATGAACTTCAAGAGTTCCATTAATACGGGCAATGAAGGCTTGTTCTGGTTAAAACGTATCAAAGCATCAGGCTCAAAAGCAGCCGTGATCATGATCACTGCGTATGGCGATATTGATCTTGCAGTACGTTCCTTAAAAGATGGCGCTGCAGATTTCATGGTAAAGCCATGGCAGAATGAAAAATTACTGAGCACCATCAGAGATGTATTAGATAAAAGTCAGCATAAAAAATCGGAAACACCCGCCTTGCAGCAAAGCATCATCGGGAAAGAATTATTGGGCGAAAGTGAAGTGATGCAGGATATTTTTTTCAAGATCGAAAAGATTGCACCCACCGATGCAAATATTTTAATTCTTGGCGAGAACGGCACTGGCAAAGACCTTATCGCAAGAGCTATTCATGAAAGATCATTACGTGTAAATAATCCCTATGTAAAAGTTGATGTGGGCGCATTAACGGAAACTTTATTTGAGAGCGAATTATTCGGACACAAAAAAGGTGCATTCACAGATGCTAAAGAAGACCGTACCGGAAGATTTGAATCGGCGAATGAAGGAACATTATTCTTAGATGAGATCGGCAATATTTCTTTACATCAGCAGGCGAAATTATTAAGCGTTCTGCAAAACAGGCAGATCACCAAGCTGGGAAGCAATCAATCATTACCCATCGATATCCGTTTGATCTGTGCCACCAACTTAGAATTGACCGATCTTGCCAATGAAGAACATTTCAGAAAAGATCTGGTGTATCGTATCAATACGGTTGAGATCATTATCCCTCCACTCCGTAAGAGAAAAGAAGATATTCCATTATTGGCCAATCATTTTGCAGGTCTCTATGCGGCTAAATATATGCGCAACGGCATAACATTAGATAATTCGGCATTGGAAAAATTAAAGCAATATGCATTTCCGGGTAATGTTCGTGAATTGCAATACACTATTGAACGTGCCATCATCATGGCCGACTCTACTGTTATCAGGGCCGAAGATCTGATCTTCTCTCCCATCGAAACGGTATCAAAACAAGAAGAGGTAGGTGATCTTAAACTGAGCAATATTGAAAAGAATACCATTGTTCATGTAATTGAGAAACACAGTGGCAATATTACCAAGGCCGCAAAAGAATTGGGATTAACAAGAACAGCATTATACAGGAGGTTAAATAAGTATGATATTTAAAAGCTATCAGGCCAATATTTTGTTGCGGGTGTTATTCTTATTTATAACAATAACTGCCGCTTCATTTATTTTAGTGAAAGGATTGTATGCCTACGAAATGATCGCATTTCCGGTGATCATCTTTCAGCTCTATAATTTATTCAGCTTCCATAATAAGACACAGGAGGAAGTGGAACAGTTTGCTGAAGCCATTCACTACAAAGATTTTTCACGCAATTTCAATGTAACGAATGCACCCGTTGAATTACAATCGCTGCGTAAAGGATTTAATGAGATCAATTCCACTTTTAAACTCATCAGCAAAGAAAAAGAAACACAATACCTCTACCTGCAAAAAATACTGGAACTGGTGGATACAGGTATTCTGTCCTATGAAATGGAAACGGGAGAAGTGGTATGGATGAATGAGTCTTTAAAAAAATTATTGCAGTCCCCCTATCTGAGAACTATCCATTCTTTAGGCAAAAGAGATGCTGAATTATATGAACACGTAATTGCTGTAAAACCGGGAGAAAGTATGATTGCAACCTTACATCAGGAAAACAGCACTTTAAAGATCTTATTATCCGCCACTTCATTTATAACAGATGACAAAAAGTTTATGCTCATGGCATTTCAAAATATCAATGTTGCCATTGATGAAACTGAATCCAAAGCCTGGCAGAAATTATTGAGTGTGATGACACATGAGATCATGAATTCTGTTGCTCCAATTTCTTCCTTAGCAGATACCCTAAAAAAAAGACTGCAGCAAATTGATGAAAACGACAGGGCTTCTTTGAGAGAAGACGTTGAAATTGGCATTGATACCATTAAACGCAGAAGCGACGGGCTATTGAAATTTGCACAAGTTTACCGCAACCTGAATAAAGTAACCACTCCAAATTTGAAACCGGTTAACATCAGCGATCTTTTCGAAAACATGCATCACCTGATGCAGCCAACATTAGATCAGAAAAAGATAGAACTG
>CAIKTE010000215.1 GCA_903830285.1 uncultured Chitinophagaceae bacterium
GTGGCATGTGCTGTAAGTATTTATGAAGCCCATCGTCAAAAGAAACTGGCAGGGCATTATCAGCAGGCTTCATTGCCAAATGAAAGGATGAATGCATTGATGACCGAATGGGGATTTGCCGATGATGAAGTATCCACTATTAATTCAACTGAATGAAAAAATTAATCGGCCTATTTATTTTTATATGCATGACAAATATTGTTTTCTGTCAGCAGATCAAAAAAGTTAAGATAGCTGATGTATTGAAAATGATCGATACAACGACTTCTCCATTGGTCATCAATTTCTGGGCAAGTTGGTGTGCACCCTGTGTACATGAGATACCATGGTTTGAAAAAAATATTATCCCACTGGAATCAAAAGGAGTGAAGCTTATTTTGGTAAGCCTTGATCTGAGAGAAGATTATCCAAAGGCATTGGCTGCATTTGCAAAAAAAGAAAACTATCGGTCAACCATTCTCTGGTTAGATGAAACTGATCCCAATATGTTTTGTCCAAAGATCGATCGTGCCTGGGATGGTGCTATTCCTGTAACGCTGATGGTGAACAATAAAAAGAAGTACAAACAATTCTTTGCGCAGCAATTACCTGAGCCCAGATTGAAACTAGAATTGCAAAAGTTATTAGAATAGCATTATTGATTTACTTTTTCTTCCTGTTCTCTTTTCTCTACTTCTGCCTGTAAATACGTAATGCTTACATTCAATTCAAAGCCGATCAATAAGATCATTGAATTGATATACATGATCAGCATAATGATCAATACTGTGCCAATGGAACCATATATTTTATTGTAGCTGGCAAAATGATTTACCCAATAAGAAAATCCCATTGTGGTAAGCAAGGTTAATGCGGTTGCTAAAATAGAGCCAGGAGAAAAGATAGCCCAGCGTTTTTTTACGGATGGAGCATATTTATAAATAAATGCGATACCAAAGAAAAGTACAGCGATGATAATGCTCCACCTTACCGTATTCCACCAGGGTAATGAATTGATCTTCTTATAATGAAAAAGTCCTCTTAAGATGCCAGCCAATTCTTCCTGTCCTATTAAAACCAGTGCAGTGGCTAAAACCAGCAAAACCAATATAGCAGTCAATTTGATCGCTCTCCAACGCTGATGCAGAAGAAAGGTTTTTCTTTCTGATATGGATTTATCAAAAGTCCTGATGATGCCAATCATGGCATTCGATGCATAGAACATCAACAATATAAAACCGAATGAAAAAACACCCATATGTTTCTTAAACAGTTCATTGATGAGGTTTTGAATGAGCGTATAGGTTGTTGAATTCGGTGTAAGATCTTTCATCAATCCAAAGATCTGCGCCTTTACATTTAATGATTCGGGCAATAATGGTATGATGGAAAATAAAAAAAGCAAAGCTGCAGGTAATGCCTGTATCAGGTTGAATGATATCGCTGCAGCTCTTTCATTCAGGCCAATTTTATTGATCTGCTGAAAGAAGAACCGAACCACATCATATAATGGCAATCCTTTAAATCCGGGAATGATGATCTTTTTGCTTTCATACACAATAAAAGCAACAGGAGGTAATTTATATATGAATCGTTCAAATTTTGTCACTTTTCTTCAGCTTGTTCTTTTTCTTGTTTTTTTGCCATGTAAATATCCAATGCTTTCTGATATTCTTTTGCGTATTGATTATGTTCTGCAAAATTAGTACTGAAATGATGGTAACCACTGAAATCACTTTTGGCAACAAAGAACAGATAATCAGTTTTGGGAGCATTCAAAACAATATCGATGGTCTTGGGTGATGGCGTGCAAATAGGCCCCGGCGGTAATCCTTTCTTTCGGTAAGTATTGTAAGGAGAGGGGTTGGTCAGGTATTTTTCATAGATGCGTGTCAATGTAAAATCTTTCATGGCGAATTTGATGGTAGGACAAGCTTGCAGTGCCATATTCTTATTCAATCGATTGATATATACACTGGCGATCTTGTATCTGTCATCATCCTTATTGGTCTCTTCTTCTACAATGGAAGCAAGGATATAAGCATCCACCGGACTAAAACCAATCTCATTCGCTTTTTTGATCCTGTCATTCTTACTCCAGTAACTTACGTTAGCTTCAAATAATTTGTTGAATATTTTTCTCAAAGCTGTATTCCAGTAAAAAGTATAAGTGTCAGGAATGATCATCGTAAATACATTGTCCGTATTTACATTGTATGGTTGTAATGAGTCAGGTGAATTCAAGAATTGCATGACTGTTGCTGAATCACTGGCAAAACTTTTACTGATCAGTTTAGCAAGGTCTTCTTTCAACCTCAGTTTATTGATCACCAGATTGATCTGTGCCTGATGATTGTTCTTCAGCATCCTGGCGATATTCAACATACTAGTTCCTTTTTTCACTTCATATTTACCTGCTTTTAGTTTATCCCAAACATGCAGTTGTGATGCAACCAAAGAAAACAGCATGGTATTCCTGACGATATCTTTTTGATCCAATACTTCCAGCACAGATGCTTTATCAGTTTTGCCTTCTTCGATCACAAAATATTTGTTCTTTTCTTCAAAAGCAGTACCCGAAGAAAAAGTCATCCACGCAGAGAATGCCCCCGCCAGAAGAATGACCAATAAAATGAGTCTAAAAAATCGCTTCATAATGCTTCAAGTTAAAATAAAAAACCCTGTCTGCAAATTACAGACAGGGTTCGTTATGGATCAATGAAATTATTTTCCTGTTGGTTGAGTGGCAGGTACCGTATTAGCAGGGGTGCTTTGTATAGGTGCAGGGGCTGTATTACTGGTATTTACTTTTTGTAAAATAGAAGTATCAGGTCCTTTTGTACTGCCTTTGAAGATCAAAGTAGAGAATATTGCCAATAAAGCAATGATCGAAGCAAATAACCAGGTTCCTTTTTCCAAAACATCAGTTGTTTGTTTAACCCCCATGATCTGGTTGCTGAAACCGCCAACATTGCCGGCCAATCCGCCACCCTTCGGGTTTTGCACTAATACAATAAACCCTAAAGCTACACAGGCAATCACGATCAATATCACAAATAAGATAGTCATACTACATTCCTTTTAATTGTTGAATTTTGGCGGCAAAGTAAGAGGATTTTTCAGGATCTAAAAAACTTAATTTAATATACAACTGTACAGCCTTATCAATTTTGCCTTGTTTCACAAAAACTTCTGCCATTGTTTCGGTCGCAATTTCCTTGGCTTCGTTCGATGTTTGTGCAATACCCTGAATGGCTTTTTCCAGTTCAGGATCGGTTCCCAGGTCTTGCGGATTAGGGCTAACGGTCTTCATTTGCTTCAGCCAATCAGTAAACTTCAATAACTGCTTGGTGAGCTTATCCTGTGGGAATTGCGTCAAATCAGCTTTAATACCCTGCGATGCGAAATAATCAATGGTGTAATAAGGCTCCATTTCAAAATCAAGCTTCGCATTTTCTTCTACCGGCTTTTTGAAATTGGAAACCTGATTGGATAACAGGGAAGCATATTTCTCCATTTGATTCTCGGAAGGATCAAAGATGTTTCTTTCAAAGTTTCCGGGAAATGTAGGAGGAAGAGGATCATTTTGTTGAACAGTTCCAGTATAGGATGGCGATTCAAGGTCAAATGATCTTGGCGGCTTAACTGCAGGTATTTCCTGAACTGGGGCAGGTGTTTCTGCTATTTCTTCCTTCTTTTCTTCAATATTATGCAGCATTTCCTTTACGGACTCCAGAGTTGGCATTTCCTGCATATGCGGAATAAATGCCTTGTACTCTTCGAAATTGCTGTCTATTTCAAAGACTGGGTCAGGTTTTTTTTCTTCCACAACAGGAATAACAGTTTCGGGTTCATATGAAACTGAAGCTGCCGGGGTATATGTATCAGCTGCAGCAATTCGCAGATTCTTTGCTTCTCCATTCATCAATTGGTAATGCAACCAATTAGGATTGGCAAAATAAACGGCAGTTTTCTGTAATTGTGCTGAAGCCTGATAATTATTGTCAGCTTTTAATTTTACAGCCAGTGCTAATTGAGCAGGAGCGAAAAAGGGATACTGTGTTACCAGATGCGACAATTCATCCACACTTATTTCACTAAGGTTGGTTTTTTGTGTTAAATGATACAGTGCTTTTTCTAATGCCGCGTTCATGTGGTGAAAATACAATTTCTTAAAATATAATATTGCTCTTATGTTCAGATTTCAATAATAATCTTTGCGCTTTTACCAGTTCGAAAAGATATGATTAAAAATATCATCAGTCAAACTTCTTACTATTTCATCCAGTAACTGTGCTTCGGCCTGCTGTAAGGACAGGTTTGCAGAAAAATCAAAGTTGCGACTTACATCAAATTCGTCAATTTTACCTGTAACATTATTCTTTGAACTGATATGTGCACTTACCGTTAAACGGTTCGTTGTAGCCTGTGTTGAACTGATTGCAGCTGTTGTTACAGAATAGTCAGAAATATATCCGCTGATCTGCAGATTGGCATCATCGTTATTGGTACGTGTCAGTTTTGTCTGGCTGGGAATTTTCAATTGTAATTTATCAGTCAATTTAGGAGCCAATTGGGGATTGATGATCCTTGCCCGATTCTCTAAAAAATTGATCTTAACGGTCTTTAAACTTGAATCAAGATTTACATCATTGAATTTATAAATACCGCAGCCCGACAGTAAAACTGTGTAGCAAAGCATGTATTTGAAAATCCGATTCTTTTGGGTTGTTAAGGAGAGCATGTAAATATGTTTTTAGAAAAATTCTTACTGATTGTTTTATTCTTCAATGTCGTATTCTTTCAACTTTCTGTATAAAGTTCTTTCACTGATGCCCAGATCGGCTGATGCATCTTTTCTTTTCCCTTTATGTTTTTTCAATGCTTTTATGATCAGCTCTTTTTCTTTATCCATGATATTGAGCGATTCTTCAATTTCTTCATGTCGCTGAATATCGTCATTGCTCAGTAATACAGCCTGATTATTTCCTGATACCGGTTGCATCAAAGATGGCTGATTATTGCTCTGTTGAATTAAATGATGTTGCTGCTCATTACCATTCACCGTAAAATCATTGATCAATGACTCTTTTGTAAAATTAGCTGCAGTGCCTGCCAGTGAAGGATTTTGTAAGATCTCGAGAAACATTTTCTTTAATTCGGTCACATCTTTTTTCATGTCGAAGAAAAGCTTGTACAAGATCTCTCTTTCATTGGCAAATTCTCCATGCGCTTGTCCGGCCAATACAGGCATCCTATTTTGATTTTTTTCGGGCAGGAATTTCCTCAGATCATTCGCATTCAACATTGCCTGATTAGACAACACAGAAATTTGTTCTGCAAGATTCTTCAACTCTCTCACATTTCCCGGGAAAGGATAGTTAATTAACAGATTCCTCGCTTCATCATCTAACTGAACGGGCGTTGTTTTATATCGTTCAGAAAAATCAACTACAAATTTTCTAAAGAGGAGAATGATATCTTCTTTGCGATCTCTTAGTGAAGGCACACGAATAGGCACCGTACTTAAACGATAATAAAGATCCTGACGGAATTTTCCTTTCTCTGTAAAATCGATCAGTTCACGATTGGTGGCTGCGATCACACGTACATCGGTCTTTTGCACTTTGGATGAACCCACACGAATGAATTCTCCTGTTTCCAATACGCGCAATAATCTTGCTTGAGTACCCAATGGCATTTCACCTATTTCATCTAAGAAAATGGTGCCACCACTTACTGTTTCAAAATAACCTTTACGGCTATCCACTGCACCGGTGAAAGATCCTTTTTCGTGACCGAATAATTCTGAGTCGATGGTTCCTTCGGGAATGGCGCCGCAGTTCACCGCGATGAAAGGATTATGCTTTCTGCTGGAGAGGGCATGAATGATCAGCGAGAATGCTTCTTTACCAACACCACTTTCTCCAACGATCAATACTGTAAGATCTGTTGCTGCAACCTGCGCTGCAGTGTTCAATGCATGGTTGAGTGCAGGTGCATTTCCAATGATGCCAAATCTGTTTTTTATACTTTGTAGATCCATTTTAATATTTAATATTTTTTCCTTTTAAAGTTTCTTGTGCGCATCAATTCACATAAAATGACTTGCGTTTATTCAAATTTTTGTAAAATAAAATTTACAATAGAATTTATAGTTCTACAGCCTGTTTTAGCATCATCCTCACTGATGGATTCTATACTCAATTCATCAGAAAAATAAAAATGATTGCAATGCAAATTAGAACGCCTGATCGCAACATTTGTATATTGATCAGCAGCATTCGACTTTTTTCCTCCCATTTCAAAAGTTCCGCCGAGTCAAAGACGTCATCAAAAGACCACTGCCGGACTTCATGCTTCACTTTTTTAAATTCTTTCAGCACTTGCCCACCCACCCGCTGGGACGGACTGAGCGGTGAGATAAGCTCGGGCTGTTTGGCTTCAATATCTAAAAGCTCCCGCATCAGTGAATCATA
>CAIKTE010000216.1 GCA_903830285.1 uncultured Chitinophagaceae bacterium
ATTGTACATAATATGGCAGAAGGAACCTTGCGAAAAAATCTCCCTTTAGAAAAAGGTCCTGATTATTTTCTCAATGTATTGAAAGTGACACATATGGAAGCTGTTGGCAGAACAATGGCAGGAATTGCTCCCTGGCTAGCATTGCCTGATGATGACTCAAAAGAAGCTGCATTAAGAAAACAATTGAGAGATGAGTTATTAAAAGGCTTACCGAATATTGTTAATCCTGAACATCCTGACTTTTTGAATTTTCGCACCGAACAACAACCCATTGTTGATGCATCTTATATTGCCCAGGCTTTCCTAAGGGCGCCCAAACAATTATGGGATCCATTGGATTCATTGACCAAACAACGATTCATTTTTGAATTCAAAGCACTGAGAACACGAAAGGCCTCTTTTAATAACTGGTTATTGTTTTCAGGAATTACCGAAGCGTTTTTATTAAAGATAGGAGAACAGGCTGATCCCGTGCGAATGGATATTGCTTTGAGAAAAATGAAAGATTGGTATGTGGGTGATGGGTATTATAAAGACGGAGAAAAGTTTGCCATGGATTATTATAATTCTTTTGTGATCCATTCCATGATGGTTGATATGCTGAAAATAATGGTAGAAAAAAAACAGGCATCACAAAGAGATTATGATGAAGCTTTAAAAAGAATGATCCGTTATGCTGAATTACAGGAACGCATGATCTCTCCCGAGGGTACTTATCCACCCATTGGGCGCTCTATAACTTATCGTACTGCTGCATTTCAGGCATTGGCGCAGGTTTCTTTGATGGAAAAATTACCTGAATATATCAAGCCGGCACAGGTTCGTTCTGCCATGACCAAACTCATGTATAACATCTTCGATGCTAAGGGAACATTCTCTGATGATGGATGGTTGCAATTAGGTTTGGCAGGACATCAGCCGGAAGTGGCGGATCAATATACATCAACCGGTAGTTTGTATATATGTACAACCGGATTTCTCGCATTGGGTCTTCCTGCAACCAATCCATTTTGGTCTGATCCTTATGCAGACTGGACCTCCAAAAAAGCCTGGAGCGGACAAGCAGTTAAGAAGGATTATAAGGTTGAATATTAAATCAATAAGAACTCAAAATAAAAAATAAATGAGATGAATAATTTTTATAGAAAAACATTTTCAGTAGTAATGATGTTTTTGTTTTCGGTTAGCCTAAAAGCTCAGGATGATCTGAACTTGAATGCAATGCTGGGCAAGATAGATTCCAGTAATATTTTTATTTCAAAAGAATTTTATAATTGGGGCAGTGCAGTGATTAAAGGAGAAGATGGAAAGTATCATATGTTCTATGAAAGATGGCCACATGGAAGAAGATCCTTGACAGAAGATTCGATGAATTATGTATTTGATGGGTTCTCGGGTTGGATGAAATATGCAGATATTGCTCATGCGGTCTCTGATGATATTCAGGGTCCTTATCATTTTGTAAATTCTGTTATAAAAGGTGATTGGGATCCTGCAAAATGGGACAGGTTCGTAATGGAAAATCCGCAGATAAGGAAATTCGGAGAATATTATTATCTCTATTATATCAGTAATTCATACGATACAAATTATACGAATGAAAATGCAAAATCAAAGGAACTCTTGCATTGGTTCAAGTATAATTGTACGCAAAAAATTGGCGTGATAAAAGCCAGAAATATAAACGACTTCGTTACAGGTAAGTTTGAAAAATCAGTAAACTATATAATGGCGCCTGATAATATTTCCACTTTTGAGGTAACCAATAATCCAACTGTAACAGAAGGTCCGGATGGAAAATATTATATGATGTATAAATCCAGAAAACCTAAAGGGGGAACTATGACTTTCTGGATAGCAAAATCCGATAAGCCAGATGCCCCTTTTACTACAATTGCGGCTGTATTTACCGAGCCTGATATGGCCTGTGAAGATCCCTGTATGTGGTATGACAAAAAACGAAAACGTTTTTATGCAGTAGCAAAATATTTTTCTAACAGTAAAAAGTTAGCGCCACAATTCGGTGCATTGATCCTGTTAACTTCTCAGAATGGGAAAGATTGGAAACCCGCAGAACATAGCTTGGTTTCTTTAAAAGAACTGAATTTCAGAAATGGAAAGAAACAGGATTTAGATCGCCTGGAAAGACCTTTTATTGTAAATGATACAAAAGGAAATCCTATTGCATTGCTTGCTGCGGCCGCCATCAATAATCCGGGTAAAGGGAATATTGAAAACCTTCAACCGGAGTACAATTCATTTAATGTATGTATCCCTTTAAACAAAAAATAGGTTATCGGAAAACAAAATTGAAAACATCAATCTATTGAGATGAAAAAAACTGTATTATTTGCCTTTATGCTAACAGTAACGGTGAAGATTTGTTCTCAGCAAAATATTTCATTGATCCCAATGCCGGCAGAAATCAAACAAGGCTCTGGTTATTTTCAATTTGATGAAAATACTTATGTTTTATCGGGTCAATTTTCCGAACAGTGGTCAGTTGCATTTTCCGGATTGAAACAGAAATTAAAAATTGCTGCAGGTATTGAATTGAAAAATAAAGCCAATAATAAAGGAAATAGCATCAGCATTATTCAAAAACAAGGATTCGATAAAGAAGGATACTCTATCAGTGTCTCAAATAAAAAAATAATTATTGAAGCTTCTGCAGCGAATGGTTTGTTCTATGCAATTCAAACGATATTACAATTACTTCCACCCGAAATAGAAGCCAGCAAAAAGACAGCAGGTATTATATGGCAAGTTCCTTGTTTGAGTATAAAAGATGCGCCTAAACTAAAATACAGAGGCTTGATGCTGGATGTGTCGAGGCATTTTATGACCGTTCCTGATATTAAAAGATTACTCGACGCCATGTCCATGCATAAGATCAATATGTTTCAATGGCATCTGACTGATGGGGCTGGTTGGCGTTTTGAAAGTAAAAAATATCCCGCTTTGGTTGAAAGAGGGGCTTTCCGCAAAGGCAACCCTTTGAATTTTACATATGATTATGACGCTAAACCAAGAGAAGATCTGTATGGCGGATATTATACACAGGATCAGATGAAAGAAGTGGTAAGTTATGCAGCCCAAAAATTCATTACTGTTATACCGGAAATCGAAATGCCTTCTCATAGTGTTGCTGCATTGGCTTCTTATCCTGAATTATTATGTGTAGATAGTTTGGGGCAGTTACGCAAACAATTTGATTTTGGTGACGGAAGTTTTTGTACCAAAGAAGAGACTTTTAAATTTATTTTCGATATCCTGGATGAGGTGATGTCAGTGTTCCCTACCGAGTATATTCATATTGCCGGCGATGAGGCAGAGAAAACGAATTGGAGCAATTGTTTGTATTGCCGTAACAGGATGAAGACATAAAAAATAAAAACATTAGATGGATTGCAATCCTATTTTGTTCATAGAGTAAGCAATTATTTAGTGAAGAAAGGAAGAAAGCCAATTGGCTGGGATGAGATCTTAGAAGGAGGGTTGGCTCCAAATACAATTGTAATGAGCTGGCGTGGTGTGCAAGGAGGTATTGATGCTGTAAAGCTGGGACATCAAAGTATCATGACCCCGGGCACTCATTGTTATTTTGATCATTACCAGTCATCTGACCCAAATGAACCATTGGCCTGGGGTGGACTAACAGCACTTGAAACGGTATATAATTATAATCCGATACCTGATCAAATAACCAAAGAACAAGCCACACTGGTTTTGGGTGCACAGGCAAATTTATGGACTGAATTTATCCCTGATTTTACACAAGCATCTTATATGATCTTTCCACGCTTATCAGCATTAAGTGAAGTTGTTTGGTCCTATCCGGAAGTTCGTGATTACCCTGATTTTCTCAAACGCCTTAAAAACATGACAGATCGATTCAAGATCAAGGGAATCACTTATTCAAATCATTGGTATGAATTGTCAATGACGTCGTCTCCAAATAAAAATGGAGAATGGTTGTTTATTGTATCGGGACTGAAAGAACAATTGCCAGTTTATTATACGATGGATGGCAGTTTACCCAATAAGAATTCTGCTATTTATACAAGACCTTTTACAACAAAAAATTCGGCAACAATAACTGCTGCTATCTTAGATGAAAATGGGAACATTAGAGATAAGGTAAACAAAACCATTTTTGTGCATAAAGGATTAGATGCCAAATTTCATCAGGAAAATCCACCTAGTAAATATTATAGAAAGGGGGGAGATAGTAGTTGTGCAAACGGAATACAGGGTGCAGATAATCGTTTTAGTGATGATGAATGGTTGGGTTGGAATGGCAGATCTTTTGTTGGTGTATATGAATTTGATACTGAAACTGAAATAAGTTCTATTTCCACTCGTTTTTTTCATCAGCCAAAGAGTTGGATATGGTATCCCGAATCAGTCTCCCTAGCTGTTTCTGAAGATGGGAAAAATTATAAGGTGATCAGTTTGGAAAAAGTAGCGCTCCCATTAAAGGATGGCGCCATACCCTTTACATTTCATTTTGAAAAGCAAAAATTAAAGTTTCTGAAAATAATCGCTAATCCATATACCCTTATACCTCCCGGCCATGTAGGGGAAGGGAAGAATCCATGGATATTTGTTGATGAAGTGCGGATAGATTAAAATAGAAATAAGAATATTATTGTTTCCAAAAATAAATGGCAGTATATTTTATCTGCCATTTATTTTAAAGAGAATTATATCAAGGCCTGTCTTTAACATCTTTACCGAATTTATAATTCGGTTTTGGTCCCATTGTAATGACCATTTTTCCTCCGGCAACAATATCTGCATGTTTGATATATGATTTACTATAGGGTTTCCCGTTCAATGAAATGGATTGGATGTACATGTTTGTATAACTGTTATTAATGGTGGTTACTTCAAACTTTTTTTGATCAGGAAGGTTGATCGTATATGCTTTCAGGATCGGGCTACCCAGCACATAAACACCACTTGCGGGGCTGACAGGGTAAAAGCCCATTGCCGACATTACATACCAGGATGACATTGCACCGCAATCCTCATTGCCGGCTAAACCTTCAGGATGTGCTGTATAGAATTGCTGCATTACCTGTCTAACTTTTTCGGCTGTTTTCCATTGCTGTCCTGCATACACATACATATAAGCAACATGGTGACTGGGTTCATTCCCATGAGCATACATGCCGATCAAGCCGGAAATATCATTCGAGGCAAATTTTCCCATATCACCGGATGCAATAAATAAACTGTCTAATTTCTTACAGAATTTTTCATCGCTTCCAAACAGTTGGATCAAGCCTTTTACATCCTGTGGTACCAGCCATGTATATTGCCAGCCATTACCTTCTGTGTAATCGCCACGATTGTGTTTTGATTCGAATGGATCAAACGGTGTTTTCCAGGAACCATTTTCCAATTTAGGGCGCATAAAACCGATAGAAGTGTCAAAATAA
>CAIKTE010000217.1 GCA_903830285.1 uncultured Chitinophagaceae bacterium
TTACCTCGGTAAGCCGTAAAGGGCTGCAAATATAAGAGTCCAATCTAAAATGAAAAAATCAAATTCTGATGGAACCTCTCAAATCATTGAAATCCAGTATTAAAATTCACAATTCTTTGGTGTTCTCGCAAATGCGATCACATCTCTGATATTGGTCATTCCCGTTACAAATTGTACCATCCTTTCAAAGCCTAATCCAAAACCTGCATGCGGTACCGTACCAAAACGTCTTGTATCGAGGTACCAGCTCATGTCCTCGGCAGGAATATGCATGTCTTTCATACGTTGTTCTAGTCTTTCCAGTCTTTCCTCACGCTGAGAACCCCCAACGATCTCACCAATGCCGGGTGCCAAAATATCCATGGCGGCAACGGTCTTACCATCATCATTCATGCGCATATAAAATGCTTTGATCGCGGCAGGATAACCCGTAACGATCACGGGTTTCTTAAAATGTTTTTCTACCAGATATCTTTCATGTTCACTTTGAAGATCGATACCCCATTGCACATCGTAAGTGAACTTTTTCTTTTTATAATGACTGCTCTCTAACAATATATTGATTGCATCGGTATAGGTGATCCTTTCAAATGCATTCTTTAAAACAAATTCTAATTTTTCAACCAATCCTAATTCACTGCGTTTGTCCTGCGGTAATTGTTTTTCTTCTTCCGCTAAACGTTGTGCGAGGAATTCAATATCCTCACGATTATAATCCATCGCATATTGAATCAAATACTTGATGAACTCTTCTGCAAGATTCATATTGTCTTCAATATCATGAAAGGCCATTTCGGGCTCGATCATCCAGAACTCAGCCAGGTGGCGGGTTGTATTGGAATTCTCTGCACGGAATGTAGGACCGAAAGTATAGATCTCACTAAATGCCATGGCACCTAATTCACCTTCGAGTTGTCCGCTTACGGTTAAGTTAGTACTCTTACCAAAGAAGTCTTCTTTAAAATTAATGCTGCCATCTCCATTCTTTGCAGCCGTTCCGTCGATCGGCAATGTTGTTACGCGAAACATTTCTCCTGCACCTTCCGCATCACTAGCTGTAATGATGGGCGTATGCAGGTACACGAATCCTTTTTCATTGAAGAATTGATGGATCGCAAATGCGAGCGAATGACGGATGCGGAATACCGATCCGAAAGTATTGGTACGAAAACGCAGATGCGCTTTCTCCCTTAAGAATTCCAGACTATGTTTCTTGGGTTGTAAAGGATATTTCTCTGCATCACTATCACCCAATATTTCAAGATTCTTCGCTTTTACTTCGATACTTTGACCTTTTCCCAGAGAAGCAACTACCAATCCCTCTACTTTTATGGATGCACCGGTTGTAATGCGTTTTAGGGTAGCATCTTCCAATAAGCCCAGTTCAACCACTACCTGTAGATTATTGTTGGTACTGCCATCATTCAATGCAATGAACTGGTTATTGCGAAAAGTACGCACCCAGCCCATAACTGTAACTTCTTGTCCGGTCTGCTCAGCCTGCAGTAATTGTTTGATCTTGGTTCTTTTGTTAAACATGGTTGCTTTTTAGAGCGCCAAAGATAAGTTAATGCAGTTGCCAAACATATTCTGCAACAGTGAATAGGGCCATATTTTGCGCAAAAATTTGTTTGTTTACAACAAATTGATGTAACATTGCAGTGGAATCGGACTGATTTCGTCTTCAAGAAATCCCACAGACTCATCAGTTTTTCTCTTTTCCACAGCACAACCGATTTATTTTTCAATCTCTATCAGACTGTATTAAAACAATTAGACAAATTGAACCCTCTTTCACATAAATGATTATATGTACGATATTTCGCAATTAAATGACATGCTTGTCCCAGAATTATTGGACATAGCGGATGAATTAAAAATAGCTAACGCAAAGAAATTAGATAAAAAAGAACTGATTTATAAAATAGTTGATATGCAAGCATCAAAAGCAAGCGAGGCAAAAGACGTTAAAAAAACGCGTACCCGCAAACCGATCACCGTTAAAGCAGCAACCGCTAATATTACTGAGGAAGCAGAAGTGATGCAGGAAGCGCCGCAACATCCAGAAGCCGAAAAAGCTGCTGCTGCCAAACATCGTGGCGGACGCAAACCAAAATCTGCCGAACCGGAAGCCATTGATGAAGCACAATTAAACCTGGGTCACCAGATATTAAAGGCAACAGAAGATCAGCAGGATGCCAACGGAAACGAAGCAACAGCGGAAGAGCCTGCCAATAATGAGAATGGAAATGAGAATGTGAACGGAACTGCTCAGGAAACAACACAACAGCAACCACGCCAAAATCATCGCCGCGAACCCGCTTTCAATATAGAATTTGATGGTGTGATCTCCGGTGAAGGCGTATTGGAAATGATGCCAGATGGGTATGGTTTCTTACGATCTTCCGATTATAATTATTTAAGTTCTCCGGATGATGTTTATGTATCTCCTTCACAAATAAAATTATTCGGATTAAAAACAGGTGATACCGTATCAGGATATGTTCGACCTCCGAAAGAAGGTGAAAAATATTTTGCTTTATTGAAAGTGGATGCCATCAATGGCAAACGCCCCGACGAAGTGCGTGACCGTGTGCCATTCGATTATCTGACACCGTTATTTCCATTCGAGAAATTGAATCTCTTTACTTCTCCAACCAATTATAGTACCCGTATCATTGATATTTTTACACCGATCGGTAAAGGACAACGTGGATTGATCGTTGCGCAACCGAAAGTGGGTAAAACGGTTTTATTGAAAGAAGTGGCTAATGCCATTGCTGCCAATCACCCCGAATGTTATCTGATGGTGGTGTTGGTGGATGAACGTCCGGAAGAAGTTACCGATATGGAACGCAGTGTAAAAGCGGAAGTGATCGCCTCTACATTTGATGAACCTGCAGAAAAACACGTAAAGGTTTCTACCATTGCTTTACAAAAAGCAAAACGTTTGGTAGAGTGCGGACATGATGTGGTAATACTTTTAGATTCTATCACACGTTTGGCACGTGCACATAATACGGTTGCTCCTTCCAGCGGTAAAGTATTGAGTGGTGGTGTGGAAGCAAATGCGATGCAGAAACCAAAACAATTCTTTGGTGCTGCCAGAAAAATAGAATTCGGCGGATCATTGACCATCCTTGCAACTGCATTAATTGAAACAGGAAGTAAGATGGATGAAGTGATCTTTGAAGAATTCAAAGGAACCGGTAATATGGAATTGGTATTGGACAGAAGATTAGCGAACAGAAGAGTATTCCCTGCCATTGATCTGGTAGGATCTTCTACAAGACGCGATGATCTGCTATTATCTCCTGATGTTTTACAACGTATGAATATCTTACGTTTATATATCAATGATATGAATACCGAAGAAGCCATGAACGAATTGCTGAAACGCATGCGCGGAACAAAGGACAATGAAGAGTTCTTATCAAGTATGAATAGGTAGGAGTTATAAGTGATAAGTTTTAAGTTATAAGAAAGCCGCTTCAATTTTGAAGCGGCTTTTGTTTTTTCTATTTTTTAAGAAAATCTTTGAATTCATTGTTGCGATTATGCTATTACTTTAAGAGATACGATGTGATGCTGAGGTACTCGAAGCATAATTCACGGTACGTTATTTAAACATCACCCTTCGAGAACCTCAGGGTGACAATGCGATCATAGAATGACTTTAATTAAACAAACGTTGCGTCTTTGCGCCGTTGCGTGAAACAAAAAAATCATCATGCATAAAGATCACCTGCTAAATATTTCATTCCCGAATCGCATGCAACTGTAACAACCGTATGCCCCGGCCCCAATTGTTTGCCGATCTCAATGGCTGCATAAATATTCAATCCGCTGGAAGTTCCGGCAAATATGCCTTCTGTACAAGCCAATGCCCTTGCGGTCTCTCTTGCTTTTGATTCTTCGATCGCTCTTACTTCATCATAAGAATCGGGTTTGAGTAAAGGAGGAATGATGCCCGTGCCGATCCCTTCCACACGATGAGATCCTTTGATACCTGTTGATAATAATGGGGCAGATGCAGGTTCCAATGCAATTAATTTTATTTGTGGATATGCTTTTTTTAATTCCTGTGATGCACCGCAAAACATACCGCCAGTTCCAACACCTGCACAAAAAACAGTAATGGGTTTATTTAATTGCCGAATAATTTCTTTACCCAATTTTGCATAACCCAATTCTGCATCTGTATTTAAAAATTGCCGGGTCCAGTAATAACCTTTCTCTTTTATCAATTGCTGTACACGAGCATCCATTTTTGTAAAAAGCGAAGGCGTTATTTTTCCACCCTCACTTTCAATGATCTCAATATCTGCTCCGAAGAGTTTGATGGTTTGTAATTTTTCTTTTGCAAATGCATCGGAAGAAATGGCTTTTAAATAATATCCTTTCACTGCACAAACAAATGCCAATGAGGATCCGGTACTGCCACCTGTATATTCCACCAATGTGCTGCCCGGTTTGATATCGCCTCGACGTTCTGCTTCTTCCACGATCGATAAAGCCATCCTGTCTTTATAGGATCCTGTTGGATTAAAATATTCCAGCTTCACATAAATATCAGCACAATGCGCCGGAACAATTTTCGACAGTTTCACCAAGGGTGTATTACCAATGGTTTGTAAAGCATTGTTGCTAGTGGTTGGTGGCATCATGAATGACTATGTTCTGTTTATAGGATCATTATTTCAATAACCAGGTGTCGAATAGTTTTAAGATCCTCTTATATTCATCCGTCCAACTGCTGGGCTCTACAAAACCATGATCTTCTACCGGATACACAGCGATCTCCCAATTCTCTTTTCCTAATTCTATCAGTCTTTGATTCAACCGAACCGCATCCTGAAAATTCACATTCACATCCACCATACCATGACAGATCAATAAATGATTTTTTAGTCCGCCTGCAAAATTGATAGGCGATGATCTTGCATAAGCGATACTATCATTACAGGGTTCATTTAAAATGCTGGCAGTATATCCATGATTATAATGTGCCCAATCAGTAACTGGTCTCAATGCAGCACCCGCCTTGATAATATCAGGTGCGGTGAACATGGTCATCAATGTCATGAAGCCACCATAGCTTCCTCCATACATACCGATGCGTGTTGAATCGATACCCAATTCTTTTACTAAATATCTGGCAGCATCCACTTCATCATCCATATCTTTTCCACCCATGAAACGATAGATGCCTGTTCTCCAGTCCCTGCCATAGCCACTGCTGGCGCGGTAATCAATATCAATAACGGTATAACCTTTATCGGCCAATAAATTATTGAACATGTATTCTCTGAAATACTGACTCCACCAATAATGTACATTCTGTAAATAACCTGCTCCATGTACAAAGATCACGGCAGCATTATTTTTTGTTCCGGGTTTTGGTTCATGCAATCTTGCATAGACCGGTTGTCCGTCTCTTGCAGTAAAAGTGAAGATCTTATTTTCTCTCCAGGCATAAGATTTGAATTCATCACTCTGTGCTTTGTTGGTTACCTGCACTGCTTTTTTATTTGCCGCATTTTCCTGGACAAATAATTCCCATGGCTTAGTGATGAAGGAATAACGGTAGGCGATATTTTTTTCATCTGGCGATACAGTTACTTCATAACCACCTGTCATGGATGTTATCTTTTCCTTTCCAGTTCCGTCGATCTTTATTTTATACCAGTTTTGTTTGCCCGGATGTTCTTCATTCGTTAGCAGATAAAAATATTGTTTTGATTTGCTTAACCATACATCCTGCACTTCGTATTTTCCCTGCGTGAGTTGTGTCTTTGTTGCTGTGCTGATATTATACGTATAGAGATGTGAATAACCCGTTGCTTCACTTTGAAAATAGAAAACTGCATCATTGATCCATTTGATACTTGCTCCAAAGCCACTTGTTCCCGGTCCGCCGATCCATGCATCATCATGCTGACGGTCCAGTAATTTTAATTTGGCTGTGGCAGCATCGAGCTGCATGATCCATCTGTCTTTATAATCCTGTGAACGGATATCAACAATAGCAGCAGTACCGCTTTCATTCCATAGAATATTATTGATCGTTACAGGACGGGCCATTGGTTTTTTGTTCGCATATTTCTGCGGATAATCTTTTGTATAATCGGGTTGATCGGTAATGCCGGGAATAGAATCTGTGAGAATGGTCAATACGGTATCTCTTAATTTATCGTATACATAATAATCAGTTTTGCCGGCAGGTGCACCTACTTTTGTTCTGTTTGGAATTTCGGAAGTGAAACCACTTTCAGTAACATAATCAGGAACCGCAGTGATCTTTGCATTGGTGGCTGCTGTGAATAAACGATAGGTCACAAATCTTCCATCCGGACTAACCTGCAAACTCTGTAATGTTTTATCAGCAATATTGATGGTCTTTAAAGTATCCGCTTCTTTTACAGATTTTAAAAATGCATCACGCTGATCTTTCTTGCTTTTTCTGAGTTTAACTACATCCGAAGTACGTAACTGGTTTTGTTGCAACCATTGTTCCTGTTGATTGGCAGTTGTTGCTGCTGCAGCTGGACCAGCCGCGCCACCGCCTCTTGCCCCGCCACCACCTCCGCGATTACCGCCAGCACCAGCACCAAAGGTTGGTGCGGCAGCTGTTTCGGCGCCCTTGGCAAAATTAGTGAGCTGTTGCGTGAATCCTGTTTTACTGTTCCATGCATATAAATTTTGATTACGGCTAAAACTGATCCACTCATCTTTCATGATGAACTTAGGATTAGATTCCTGTTCTTCCGTTTGTGTGATGCGCGTTGTTTTGGCTGATTTGATATCCAATAGATATAGGTCGCCTTTATATGTATAAACGATCTGTGAATAGCTACTGTTATAAGTACCGTTATTGATGGCACTCAATAATTGCGCTTCATTGTATTTTAATTTTACCGGCTCTTTACTGTTGAGTGAATAGATATAAAAGGAATCAGATACATTTTTATCCGGGTTCCAGTTAAAGAAAACAGACTTGCTGTCCCAGCTCCATGAAATATTCGTGGGAGAAGTGCCGATCCATTTGGCATCTCTCATGATCTTCTCAACGGTTAATTGTTGTGCGGAAGCAGCAATGCCGGAAGCAATGCATAAAAGGAAAACTAATTTTCTCATGACGGGTTTATTTTGGTGCGATAAATCTATAGAAGCAGAAGCAAAATAAGTTTTGTTTTTTATAAGTGGGCGAAAAGGGCATAAAAACTTGAGCCCGCAATTTGCGGGCTTAAATTAGACAGGCTTATATTATATAAGCTTAATAAATAAATTAACTTTTTATTTAAATCATTTTTTAGTTATTTTATTATTCAATAATCCGGCTATGAAACAAATTATATTCTACATCACTTTTTTACTTTTTACAAACCTTCTTAACGCTCAAACGAACAACAACACACTGCAATTTGGCGATAACCCCAAAGCGGGCCATACAGCAAAGATTCGGGATATTAATATGTACTATGAAATTTATGGTGAAGGACAGCCACTGTTGATCATTCATGGTAATAGTGGATCAATCAGAGATTTTGAAAATCAAATTCCTTATTTCTCTAAAAAGTATAAGGTCATTGTTGCAGACAGCAGGGACCATGGAAGAACACTAGACACTCTTAATATGAAGGATTCGTTAAGTTATGAAATGATGAGTGATGATTATGCTGCATTGCTCGATCATTTGCACATAGATTCCAGTTATGTTTTGGGGTGGAGTGATGGTGGTATCAATGGATTACTGCTTTCTATCAGGCATCCGGAAAAAGTGAAGAAGCTTGCAATTTCTGGCGCTAATCTTTGGCCTGATTCAACTTCAGTTGATCCCTTTATTCTAAAAATGTTTACAATGCAGTACAATATGATGAAACTTCAAAAAGAAACCATTGAAATTAAAGTAATGAAAAGACATTTTAATTTAGTACTGACACAACCACACATATCAACACAGGATCTTTCTAAGATCCAATGTCCCACTTTAGTAATTGCCGGAGACCACGATGTCATTAAACCTGAACACACTTTGTTAATTTCAAAGTCAATTTCAAAATCCAATTTATACATAGCACCAAATTCAGGGCATGGTGTTTTGGTTTTTGAAAACAGAGATAAATTTAATGCAGAAGTGGATGCCTTCTTTAACAGAGACTATAAAAGAATTACAGGCTATGAATTATTTAAGCATTAGTTCTTTTTAGAAAGACGATCAATTAAGCAGCTACAACCGTTTTCCCGAATGGCATCAATGAAAGTTCGATTAATTGAAAATGTTTTCGGCCGAAAGGAATACCAATGATGGTGATGCACAACAAAAAACCGAACACAAGATGAGAGATCGCTGCAACTAATCCGCCGGTAAAGATCCAGATCAGATTGCCGATGGTTTGCAGGCAACCGCCACTACTGTTCGTGTAAACTATCTTACTGCCGAATGGCCAGAGAATGAATGTGGCCAGTTTAAAACATTGCAGACCAAATGGAATACCGATGATGGTGATACATAAAATAAAACCACCAAATACATATGCCATTGCAGAAATGAATCCGCCAAAGATTAACCAGATAAGATTGCCGATTAGATTCATAATTATTATTTTTCACGCGGCGACGCAAAGGCGCAACGATGTTTAGTAAACGGTCATTCTAAGTTTCTAATGTCACCCTTTGTCCGCAATGTCACCCTTGTAAAGGTCAGATAATTCGGTAACAGAATTTAGATAGAATAAACTAAATTTTGTTATGGCGATAAATACAAATGATATGACAGTGGAGCGGAAGTATTTAGATACTTACCGTTTTATGATCAAAGAATATGAACAGGTAAAAAGCAAGCAGCACCCTGTATACAAGTATGTTGAAGATTTATATAAAGGGTGGGGAACGAACCGGAAGAGTTTTTTGAAGTATTATAACAGGTTTAAGCAAAATGGGAATGAGTTGGATTTGCTACCCCGTAAAAGAGGGCCAAAGTATAAAACGAGGCGACCATTAAAGTTCATTGAGAATAAGGTAATCGAGTTACGTCAGAAAGGGAACTCAAAACATGAGATTGTTAGCATTTTAAAGCCATCTTTAAATAAATTTACACCTTCTGCATCCGGAGTATATAATATATGCAAGCGTTATGGATTAAACAGATTAACGCCGAAGATGCAGCAGAATAAACGTAAAATTATTAAAGAGAAAATGGGTCAGTTAGGTCATATTGATTGTCATCATTTGGGTAAAAAGATTATCAGAGGACAGAGTCGGAAGCTTTATCTGGTGTGCCTTTTAGATGATCATAGTCGTTTAGCCTGGTCAGAAGTAACAGAAGATGTTACGAGTTTAACGGTCATGTTTGCAACGTTAAAGTGTATCAATATTTTACATGATCAGTATCAGATAAAGTTTGAAGAAATACTATCGGATAATGGACCTGAGTTTGGGCAAAGGACAAGTAAGGTAAAGGATCAGCATCCATTTGAACGTATGCTTATGGAACTTGGAATAAAGCATCGGTACACACAACCTTACCGTCCACAAACAAATGGAAAGGTTGAGCGGTTTTGGAGAACATTAAAAGAAGATTTATTAGAGGGAACAGATTTTGATTCATTGGAAGAACTAAAGGATGAATTGTTGCAATACATGTGTTATTACAATGAGGAAAGACCGCATCAGGGAATAGAAGGGAAAAAGCCAGCTGAGATGGCTGAAAAGCATAAAACGTGACAATCAGCTTTATTCACAAACGACGAGCGTAAATCATTTAAAAATTGAAGAGAGTCGTTTAGTGGATAAAGCGGTAAACAAAAAAGTGTTACCGAATTACTAAACACTTACAA
>CAIKTE010000218.1 GCA_903830285.1 uncultured Chitinophagaceae bacterium
AGTAAGGTACTCTCTGGCTATAACAATCTTTAACTCCGTTGGATAAATGGGAGGACGGCCCTCTTTCTTCGTTGAACTCATAAGTTTTACAATTTACTTAGTTACTCCCCATTTATGTAAAGCTTATTTAGTGTAGGACAAAGTTCTCGCGGCGTACGCAACGAAGCGGCGAGATTACATTTTTACAAATTCAAACGCCTGTAATTTCCTTATTTGTATTTCCGACTACAGCAGAAAATGGTTTCTCCCCGGAAGGCCGCGTTCACAGCGAGGCATAATTCTATATTCCAAAATCTGGATTTCTTTTGGCCTTCTTCGGGACTTCTTTTGGTCTGCTTCACAAAAACCAAAAGAAGGGTAAAAGAAGCCTTGGAGAAGGGCAAAAGAACAGCATATTTTATAGTTCAAAAGGTGACAAAAAAACAGCGAAAATTCTAGTTTCATAGTATTCCCATACAGTATCCATACCGTATCCATACTGCATCCATACATCATCCATATAGCTAGGAAGGAGTTTCGCCTTTGTTGGTGTTACTTTCCAATGAAAAGTCAATAAAGTAACGCCGCCCAGGTTGGGTGTTTTCGCCAACCGTATTAATATACACACAGCTTATTAAAATTAAGAATAGAAACTTTCTTGGTGAAAAACATTAACAAAGGCGCAATAAAACAGTGGTTAATTGAAGAAATCAATAATTTTAAATACAAATGGACAAATCATCTAAATACCCATCTTCATTTAAAATAACTGACCTTATTGAAGTATTCAGCTCAAATGATTTAAATAATCTCGATGCTTTTTTTATTAAGAATGGACTTTCACTTAGCAATATTTCAAAACTGAATAATAGCGGGAAAGAGGTTGAAACAGGAGAAGTAATTTCTATTCACCAATGGAAACCCAAGAATGATAATGACTATTATAAGTTTAATTATATAAACTTTAATAAGTGGGAAGGCAAAGATGCTAATTCATTAGATATTCAATTCAGAGAAGAATTATTTTTTTTCGACTTACTCAATCAAGTTTTATTATTGGAAGATTATGAAAGGTATTTTCCAAGATTTCTAAATAAAAGCGAAAAGAAATATTATCTTTTTTTTAATTCAAAAAAATCAATAAACATTCAATTCATAAATAATAATGCTGAACATTTACTATTTAAAGCTAAAGTTTATGGGGTTGTTATAACTCGGTTTAAATTAGATCAACTTATAACTCCAAGAAACAGTTAATAAATCTTTCGTTCTGACTTTTCGCAATTGTTGGTGAAAAACGCCAATAATGTCGCGATGTATTATTAGAGACTTCTGCTTATCAATCTCGAATTTCAAAATGTTGAATAATTACCGCTTTGTTCTCCTTAAATGTGATTCCCAACCTATGAAATAAAAAACCAAGTCCGCCTCTGCCTTCTCCCATATCGTATGTCCAAATTAATTGTTTGGTCGAGTCTTGATATTTTAGATTGGTGTCACCAAGAATATCTTTTATTTGAGTTGTGTCTTTGCCAATTAAAATACCGCTTTTTATGATGTCATCTGACATTTGAAAACGTTTATCAATATTAGACCTCCAGGAAGTTTTATCGAATTTTTTCGATGGCTCATTAAAAAGTATTGAAAAGAAAATAATTACCACAGCTAAATATAAAAGTGGTGTCAATAGAATAGTTAAGATCCACGTTGTTATAATTCTATATAGGTAGACTTTAATGACTTTTTTCAATAGCCATTGTAATATGAAAAATGTCGGGATGGCAATTATTATATGAAAGCCAATATTTTCAGAAGTTATATTTATCATTTGTTAGGTATGTGTTTAGCATTGCCACTAACACACTAATTTAGAAAATTTGTTAGTGAAAAACACTAACAAAGAAGCAATCATCTCAACTTCTTCTTCAAATTCCCCTGCAGTTCACCCTCCCATTCTCTTCTTAAAATGCTTAATACAATAGAATCTCTTCTGGTACCATCGCGTTTAATGGTATTGCCTCTTAGCACACCTTCGGGAATACAGCCAATACTCTTCATAGCTGCAATGCTTCTATCATTATTGATATCGGCACGAAATTCCACACGTTCCATTCCTAAATGATCAAAAGCAAATTGCAACAATAAATATTTGCAGTGCTTATTCAATCCTGTTCCCCAAAATTCTCTTCCATACCAGGTATATCCCAACTGCATTGTTTTTTGCGGCAACTGAATATCATAAAAACGGGTACTGCCTGCATAGCGTTTTGTTTTTTTATCAAACACAATAAAAGGATATTCTTTCAGAGCCACTCTGGCATTCACAGCTGTTTGAATATAACGTTCTAAATTTCCATCGCCGGATGCAGTCGTTAATGAATATTTCCAGATCTCCGGTTCATAGATAGAAAAAACAAGCAAGTTCTCGCAGTCATTCATGGTTAAAGGACGCAATAAAACGCAATCGTCTTCTAAAACATAATCTTTCGTGAAATCAAATACTTCATTCATGTACAAACCATTGGTTTAAAGGGATTCTTTCACATATTTACAAGCTGTAAATTCACTAAAATAATTGATATTGCAGCTTAATTAATTTAAATACTATGTGTGGAATTGTTGGATACATTGGACATAGGGAAGCATATCCCGTTATATTGAAAGGTTTGAAGCGTTTGGAGTACCGCGGTTACGATAGTGCCGGTGTTGCATTGATCAACGGAGGATTGAAAGTCTATAAAAAGAAAGGCAAAGTTGCCGAACTGGAAGAAGAAGTAATTGGCAAGGATCTGCGCGGACATATTGGTATTGGTCATACACGTTGGGCAACACATGGTGAGCCCAGCGATAGAAATGCGCATCCCCATCTTAGCAATAGCGGAGAATTTGCCATGATCCATAATGGTATCATTGAGAATTATGTATCCATTAAAAACGACCTGCTGAAAAAGGGCTATACTTTTAAAAGCGATACCGATACAGAAGTATTCTTGAATTTCATTGAAGACATTAAAAAGAATAATGGTGGCACTTTAGAAGAAGCATTGCGTATTGCTTTGAAAAGAATTGTTGGTGCTTATTGTATCTTACTGATCGATCAGAATGATCCCGAAACAATTATTGCCGCACGTAAGGGAAGTCCGCTAGTGATAGGCATCGGCAAAGGCGAACATTTTTTAGCAAGCGATGCATCTCCCATTATCGAATACACCAAAGAAGTAGTGTATGTAAATGATTATGAGATCGCCATTGTTCGTCCCGATGAATTGATCCTGAAAAATCTCGGAAACGAAAAGCAAACACCTTTCATTACAAAGCTGGATATGGAATTAGCGGCCATTGAAAAAGGCGGCTATGAACATTTCATGCTCAAAGAAATTAACGAACAACCCGAAACCATTCATGATTGTTTAAGAGGAAGATTATTGCCTGATAGCGGACAGATCATCATGAGCGGTATTGATGATCATTTGAATGAATTGAAGAATGCACAAAGAATGGTGATCGTTGCCTGCGGTACCAGCTGGCATGCGGGCCTGATCGCCGAATATATCATTGAAGAATTATGCCGTATTCCAGTTGAAGTGGAATATGCCAGTGAATTCAGATATAGGAATCCAGTTGTGAATAAGGGTGATGTGATCATTGCCATTTCACAAAGTGGTGAAACAGCAGATACATTAGTAGCCTTAGGAAGTGCCAAAGAAAAAGGTGCTTTTATATTTGGTGTGGTGAATGCAGTGGGTAGCAGTATCGCCCGTTTAAGCGATGCAGGTGCTTATTCTCATGCAGGTCCTGAGATTGGTGTGGCAAGCACGAAAGCTTTCACCGGACAATTGGCCGTATTAACCATGATGGCATTAAAACTCGGTCACGCAAAAGGAACAATAGATGAAGACAGATATATTGGTTTGATGAAAGAACTGGAAGCAGTACCTGAAAAAGTAAGACTCATTTTAGAAGATACTTCCAACATTAAACGCATTGCAGAAAAATATAAAGATGCACACGACTTTTTATTTCTGGGAAGAGGATATAATTTTCCTGTTGCATTAGAAGGTGCATTAAAGTTGAAAGAGATTTCTTACATACATGCCGAAGGTTATCCTGCAGCAGAGATGAAACACGGTCCCATTGCATTGGTAGATGAAAATTTACCTGTTGTCTTTGTTGCCACCAAAGATTCCTACTACGAAAAGATCGTAAGTAATGTACAGGAAATAAAAGCGCGCAAAGGAAAAGTGATCGCTGTTGCAACAGAGGGTGATGATGTGATCCCTGCTATGGCTGATGATGTGATGTTAGTTCCAGATGCCGATGAGATCATTGCACCATTATTAAGTGTTGTGCCTTTACAATTACTGAGTTATTATGTGGGAATTGCAAAAGGTCTGGATGTAGATAAACCGAGAAATCTGGCGAAGAGCGTTACGGTGGAATAAGGTGTAAGGTTGAAGGTATAAGGTGTAAGGTGGGGTGAAAATTATAAGCTTTCTCTGCCTTAAACCTTAAACCTTTTGCCTAAATACAGAACAAGTTATACTTCGACGAATAAGGTTGTGCAGCACAAGTGAGTGAAACAACAACCGCTGCTATAAAATACAAATGCTTGTCAACAAATAAACAAACACACATGTCGCATAATATGATCAAGAAAATGCCGATCGCATCTTTGGGCTATAATTTTATTGGCAAAGAATTTATTCCGAAAGGACAGGATGAATATTATCTGCGTGAGATACAGGACAGAAGCGGCATTGATTACAGAAAGCTTACCGCTTATGAAATTGAAGTATTGGTTCGTAACAGAAATACAAGTGATGACTGGAATATGTTTTTGGTATCAGATGCTTTTAATCCGGAGCTGGTAAAGAACTGTAAGTTTTTCGGATTGGTGCGCATTGGAAAATTAGAACCGTTCTGTTTAAGTTTTTCTGATCTTAAAACGCCTGTTGGTTTATATAATTCAACCATTATCAGCTGCGATTTCGGAGATAATGTTGTGGTAGATAACGTAAATTATTTATCGCATTATATCATCGGTAATGAAGCCATCATTGTAAATGTGAATGAACTTGTAACAACCAATCACACCAAATTCGGAAACGGTATCGTGAAAGACGGCGAAAAGGAAGATGTAAGGATCTGGCTGGAATTATGCAATGAAAATGGGGGAAGAAAAGTAATACCTTTTAATGGCATGTTACCGGGCGATGCTTATTTATGGAGCAAGTACAGAGATGATGATGCTTTATTGAATAAGTTCAAACAGTTCACAGAAGCTGAATTTAAGCCCAACAGAGGTTTTTATGGTAAAGTGGGTCACAGAACGGTTATTAAGAATTGTGCCATCATTAAAGACGTTTGGATAGGGAATGATGCTTATATAAAAGGCGCCAACAAATTAAAGAACTTAACGATCAATTCCGGTGAACAGGGCAGAACACAAATTGGTGAAGGATGTGAATTGGTAAACGGTATCGTTGGTTTCGGTTGTACCATATTTTATGGGGTGAAAGCCGTACGTTTTATCATGGCATCGAATTCGCAGTTGAAATATGGCGCCAGGTTGATCAATTCGTATTTGGGAAACAATGCAACTATCTCCTGTTGCGAAGTTTTGAATTCATTGATCTTTCCTGCACATGAACAACATCATAATAATTCTTTTTTATGCGCTGCACTGGTGATGGGTCAAAGCAATATTGCAGCCGGAGCAACTATTGGTTCCAATCATAATTCTCGCAGTGCAGATGGTGAAGTGATCATGGGGCGTGGTTTTTGGCCCGGACTCTGTGTAAGCATCAAACACAATTCTAAATTTGCAAGCTTTTCTATTTTAACCAAAGGTGATTATCCGACTGAATTAAATATCCCTATCCCTTTTTCATTGGTAAGTCTTGATGCGCATAAAGATCAATTGATCGTTATGCCCGGTTATTGGTTCATGTACAATATGTATGCATTGGCACGCAACAGCTGGAAATATATTGATCGTGATAAACGCGCTAATAAAATTCAGCAAATTGAATACGATTATTTAGCCCCCGATACAGTGAATGAATTATTTTCTTCCATTGAATTACTCGAAGAATTAACAGGTGCAGCTTTTCACAAAAAATTTGAACATAAAAAAGAGTTTAGCATAGCAGAGAATATTAAAAAAGGAAAGTCCTTATTCACCGAACAAAGCAAATTGATTGATGAATTGGAGATCGTTGCGCATGATTTCGAGAACAGTAAACGTAAAACTGTTTTAATAAAAGTGAAACGTTCTTATCATTTATTCAAAGAAATGATACAGTTTTACGGTACTTCACAACTGATACAATTCATTCAGCAAAACAAATTCAAATCATTAGGTGAACTAACCGTTGCATTGCCTAACAGGAGTAAAAGAGAAGACTGGCTGAATATAGGCGGACAATTAATGACCGTATCCACCGTTCAATCTTTAAAAGAGAAGGTAAAAAAAGGAAGAATCAAGTCGTGGGATGCATTGCATGAATTCTACACCGAAGAAGGGACCAGATATCCTGCACAAAAGTTAAAACATGCTTTGGCATCATTGCAGGAGATCGATCAGATCAATTTAAAAAAGATGGATGCTGCAACATTTGCTTTATTGTTAAATAAAGCAGTGGCAACCAAAGAATGGATGTCAAAAGGTATTTGCGTATCCAGAGAAAAAGATTACACAAACCCATATCGTAAAATGGTATACGATACACAGAAAGAAATGGATAATGTGGTAGGTAAATTAACTGACAATTCTTTTATCACTCAACAAATAGAAGAAGCTGTTGCATTTAAAAAAGAAGTGGCTGCTATCAAAAGAAAATTAAAGTAAGAGTATATGCCGCGAATGCACGAATTTTCATTAATGAATTTCTATTCGTGCATTCGTGGCAAAAATTAATTGATCCTTTCCTTCACAAGTTTCAAAGCCTTTGCTAATTGTTCTTCGCGCGTAAGGTCACTGTTATCTAAAACAATAGCATCATCAGCTTTACGTAGTGGGCTTACTTCCCGGTGACTGTCGATATAATCACGCATTTCGAGATTCTTCTTCACATCTTCAATATTGATGCTTGGATTTATTTCGTACAATTGTTTAAAACGTCTTTCCACTCTCACTTCAGGAGCCGCAGTAACAAATATTTTTAATTCAGCGTTTGGAAAAACAGTCGTTCCGATATCCCTTCCATCCATCACGATGCCTTTCTTCTCTCCCATTTTTTGTTGTTGTGCCACTGCAAATTCACGCACTTCTTTCACTGTAGAAACATCGCTTACTTTTTCACTCACCAGCATCTCACGAATCTGCACTTCCACATTCTCATCATTCAGCAACATATCACTTTTTCCCTTTTCAGCATTGTATTCAAAATCGAGCGTAATATTCTGCAAAGCAGCATTTACTGCATCTGTATTTTCCCAGTCAATTCTTTCTCGTAAAAAATATAAAGTAATGGCACGATACATGGCGCCACTGTCAACAAAAACATAGTTCAGGTTTTTTGCCAAAGCCTTAGCCAATGTGCTTTTACCGCAAGAAGAAAAGCCATCAACGGCAATTACGATCTTTTTCATGCTGCAAAGATGAAGGATTTTTTTTATTTTGAAGCAAGCTGTAAAATATCCATGAAACATGGTTGCGCCGTTCCAACGGAATCTCTTAGAGACAGCTTTGTAGAGTAAAACTTTATTCAATTAAGATCCCGCTTCATCAGCGGGATCTTAAATTTATTTATTATCCTGTAAATACTTTTTTATCTTTTGCTGCAAGCCTTCACTCACAGGCACAACAGGCAAACGGAATTCATTTTCGATCAATCCCAGTTCATACAAGAATGCTTTTACACCGGCAGGATTATTTTCAGCAAATAAATGATCATACACTTCCAATAATTGCAAATGTTGTTTACTCGCTTCTGCAAGGTTTCCTTTCAATGCTGTACGGATGATATCAGAAAAACGTTTTGGAAAAGCATTTGCCACCACACTGATCACGCCATCAAATCCAAAAGAGATCTGAGGAACACTTAATTCATCATCACCACTAACTACCAAGAAATCTTTTGGCCTGTCGCGGATGATCTCCATGCTTTGATGAATGCTATCATGTGCTTCTTTGATACCGCCAATATTTTCCACTTCATTCGCCAAACGAATAGTTGTTGCAGCTGTTACATTCCTTCCGGTTCTTCCCGGAACATTGTATAACAAAATAGGTTTTGGCGATTCTGATGCCAATGCTTTATAATGCTGAAATATTCCTTCCTGTGAAGGTTTACTGTAATAAGGTGATGCACTCAAAACTGCAGTTGCCTTATCTAAAGGAAATGAATGCAGGTCTTTGATCAATTCGTTGGTATAATTACCGCCGATACCCACAATAACGGGAACGCGATCATTTACAGCCTCGAAAGTATAATTTGCAATATCCTTCTTTTCCTGCTTATCCAATGTTGGGGTTTCGCCGGTTGTACCCAGCGTTATCACATACTCAACGCCGCCGTCAATCACAAAGTCGATCACTTTGCCCAGCGCGTTGAAATCCACATCTCCATTGGACTTAAAAGGTGTTACCAATGCTACACCCGTTCCTTGCAGTTTTGTTCGAAGAGACATTTTTGTTTTTTTTTAATTATTAAATATTGAATGCACTAATAAAAAAGCCTTCCCGTATTTTGAGAAGGCTTTAGTTAGTTTATGTTAAAATATACAAACAACTTCAGGCATCTTCTCTTTCGGAGATGTTCTTCTTGCTTGAATATTTCTTTATTGAATTCATTGTAAAACGAAAATAATGTGATTTTGTATCAGAGCAAAATATTTTTTTTCTGAAAAGAAAAAATGTTGAAAAGCATTATACAGCTGCATGCTCAACCTCTAATTCTTCCCAAAAGCCCATCTTACAATATTTATCAATTCTGTCATTTACACGCTTTACTGGATCTATTTTTTTTAATTCGCTGACATTTCTTTCGAGGCTTGTTTTTAAAATAGCTGCAGCTTCATCATAACGCCAATGTGCTCCTCCTAATGGTTCCTGAACGATCTCATCTACCAAACCAAAGCCTTTCATGTCGTTAGCTGTTAAACGTAATTGTTCGGCAGCTACTTCTTTTTTATCCCAGCTTCTCCATAAAATGGAAGAGCATGACTCAGGAGAAATTACAGTGTACCAGGTATTTTCCATCATTAATGTTCTGTCGCCAACACCAATTCCGAATGCACCACCACTGGCACCTTCGCCGATGATGACAACTATTATAGGTACTTTGAGGCGGATCATTTCATAAATATTTCTGGCAATGGCTTCACCTTGTCCGCGTTCTTCAGCTTCCAAACCCGGAAATGCACCCGGAGTATCAACGAAAGTGATAACGGGCTTATTGAATTTTTCAGCCAAACGCATCAATCGAAGTGCTTTGCGATAACCTTCGGGATTGGCCATACCAAAGTTGCGTAGTTGACGCATTTTGGTATTATTCCCTTTTTGCTGTCCGATAACCATTACAGTTTCTCCATTCAATGATGCAAAACCACCCACCATCGCTTTATCATCTTTCACGTTTCTGTCGCCATGGAGTTCAACAAAATCGGTAAATATCTTATCAATGTATTTTAAAGTGTAGGGCCTGTCGGGATGTCTGCTCAGCTGAACTCTTTGCCATGGAGTAAGATGTTCTGTAATTTCTTTTCTTTTACCGATGATGGCATCCTGCAATTTTTGAATACTATCGCTCATGTCGATCTTACTCTTCTCTGCAGTTTGTTTTAATTTTTCAATTTCTTCGTATAGAATTTTGATAGGCTGTTCAAAGTCTAAGAATTGTCTATTTGGATATTCAGGCATAGTTTTTATTTGGGGATGAGATGGTAAAATTAGGGGAAGAGATATTTTAATAAAATATTTGTTTATAAAAAGCCGATACCCTTATCTTTGCCGTCCCAAAAACAAAGGTATCGAAAGAATCTTTGTTGGAAGGATCGGTAGTTCAGTTGGTTAGAATGCCGCCCTGTCACGGCGGAGGTCGCGGGTTCGAGTCCCGTCCGGTCCGCGGAGAAATCTTAGGAAACCCAAGCTATGCTTGGGTTTTTTAATTTTATTGTCGAGCTGATTGTCGAGTTGCTACCACTTTTCACGCTTTTTTATCGTTTATCATCGTTGCAAATTCCTATTTTTTTATTTATTTACAATAAAATCCTACCCCCTATGAATAAAATATATTCACAACTAAATGAAAAAACCTGGTTTATTGACTATGTATTTAGGAAAATGACTGACTTTATCATGGAAAGGCCATTGCTGGCATGGTATTCAGGTATAATATTCTTGAATGCAGAAAATCGGAGTCTGGCAATAGCCCGCAGTACTGAAATGAATCATTCCAATAATGATCAAATTTATGAAAGTGGGGTAAAGTATACGGAAAGAGTTCTTTTATTACATGCAACAATTTTAATGATTCTAAATTCTCTTATTACAATTCAGTTTCTCAGGTCAGAAAACTTACTTGGTATAATCATTTTTTTTATTGTTTCAACAATCATTTCTTTTAAAGAAGCTCTATCAATTCTATACAAAGGCATTA
>CAIKTE010000219.1 GCA_903830285.1 uncultured Chitinophagaceae bacterium
ATAGAATAAGACCACTTACACTTTCAAACGTGCAGGTTGTTTTTTTATGCCTGATTTCAAATAATACTCAGTTGGTTAGAGCATCCCGATTATTATCGGGAGTGTCCCAGGATCATGCCTTGGTGGGCCCACATAGAATAAGACCGCTTTCACTTTCAAACGTGTAGGTGGTTTTTTTATGCCTGATCTCAAATATTGCTCAGTTGGTTTGAGTATCCTGATTATTATCGGGAGGGTCCCGGAATCATGCCCTGGTGGGCCCACAGTTATTTATTTAATAATGTTGGAAAACCGGCAATAAAGCAAGCCGGAAAGCATTCAGAAGTTCTGCGTGGAAACATCAATTTCTTTACCTAAGGCAAATCATCATCATTAAAAGAATAAATGCCTAAAACCTTTTACAGTAAAGCATTTTATTTAGTTAATACTTTCAAAAATCATTCTTTTCCCGTCAATAGTTAAGTAACTTTAGAGTGATGAATTTAGGGCTCTTTGATCAGTCAGGATTTATCACTTAACCCTTAAAACTCATACCATGAAAACGGTTAATGATATTCTTAAAAACAACGCTGTACATCATCTTAGCATCAACGGAGATGCACTGGTTATAGATGCACTGGCATTAATGAAAACAGAGAACAGAGATTTTGTTATTGTGCTGGAAAGCGATAACTACATTGGAGTGATGAGTGAGAAAGATTATTCGCACAAGATCATTCTGGAAGGAAAAAACTCGCATCATACTACAGTAAAAGAGATCATGACAGCAGAACTACCTGTTGTAGATAGCGCTGCTACCATTCATCGTTGTATGGGATTGATGCATACATTCAAAACACATTATTTACCTGTTATTGAAGAATTTTTATTTAAAGGCGTCATTACACTAGACGACCTGTTAAGGGCTTCTCTTGAAGAAGACACAGAAAGACTTTCGGAGCAAAAAAAGCAATCATCGGATGACCATCATTTCCTTCAGATAAAACCAACCCAAAAAGTTTCTCAACTCTTTAGGTTTAAATAACGATCAAAGAGAAGATCGATCCGACCATTTTTCATTCTTCACAAATAAAAAAGAAGAAAATGAGAACAAAGAAAATATTGATCGCACTTGACTACGATCCAACAGCGCAAGATGTAGCCGAAAAAGGTTACGCATTGGCTAAGTCCATGGAAGCCGAAATAACATTACTGCATGTAATAGCAGATCCCGAGTATTATTCATTATCGCAATACAATCCCATCATGGGATTTACGGGATATGTTGATATAGGGCCATTACAGTTAAATGTAATTGAAGACCTTAAAAAAGCCTCTCAGCAGTTTCTGAATCAAACAAAAAAGCATCTGAATGATACCGGCATTCATACCCTTATCAGAGAAGGTGGCTTTGCAGATTGCATCTTAGAGACCGCTAAAGAATTAAAGGTGGATGCCATTGTTATGGGCTCACACAGCAGAAGATGGCTGGAAAATATCATCATGGGAAACGTAACTGAAAAAGTGTTACACCATACTTCCATTCCCCTTTTGATCATACCTACTAAAAAGCAGGCTTGATATTCTTTCAACAAGATTGTTTTGTTTAACAACAATTAAATTTTTTCAATCACTCAACGCCCTATTTTTGCCGCAGTGAGAAAACAAAAAAGGGCAATAGTATTAGAAGATGTGCTGGTGCAAGATTATGCAGCAGAAGGCAAGTGTTTGTCGAGAGTTGACGGTAAAGTCATTTTTATTGAGGGCACAGTACCGGGTGATGTAGTGGATGTACAATTACAAAAGAGTAAAAAAGATTGGGCTGAAGGATATCCCCTGCGATTTAAAAAATATTCGCAGGACAGGGTAATGCCTTTCTGTTCTCATTTTGGTGTTTGCGGTGGTTGCCAATGGCAAAGTCTGCCTTACGAAAAACAATTGATCTACAAAGAAAAACAGGTAAGCGATAATTTAAGCAGGATAGGTAAAGTAGTATTGCCTGCATTATTCCCCATTATTGGTGCAGAGGAAACAAGACATTACCGGAATAAATTAGAGTTTACATTTTGCAATAAAAAATTCATCCCTTCCGATGAGTTCAGGAAATTAAAAAGTGAAGGTGCTGAAATAATTAACGAAGGCGGCTTTGGCGGCTTTCATGCCAAAGGTGTATTCGATAAGATCGTGGAGATCGATACCTGCCATTTACAACATGAGCCCACGAATTTAATTCGCAAAGCAATTGCTGCTTATGCTTTAGAACATCAGCTTCCATTCTACGATATTAAATCTCATCAGGGCTGGTTACGCAATGTAGTGGTTCGTTCAGCAACAACGGGTGAATTGATGATCAATATTGTGTTGGGTTATGAAGCAGATGATCAGTCAAACTTATTTGATCAGTTGCTGAAACAATTTCCACAGATCACAACATTACTCTATACTATTAATAAAAAATTCAACGACAGTATTTACGATCTTCATCCGCAGGTATATTTCGGCAGGGGTTCTATCATAGAAAGATTAGAAGATTTTCAATTCAAGATCAGTCCTAAATCTTTTTTTCAAACCAATTCACGTCAGGCTGAAAAATTATATCAGGTAACAAGAGAATATGCCGAACTAAACGGTACACAAACTGTTTATGATCTCTATTGCGGAACGGGTAGCATTGGTATTTTTGCCAGTAAGGAAGCAAAAAAGATAGTTGGTGTGGAATTAATTGCCGAGGCCATTGAAGACGCGAAAGAGAATGCAGCGTTGAACGGTATTTTACACTCTGTATTTGTAGCCGGGGATGTGATCGATATTTGTGATGATGCTTTCTTTGATAAACATGGCAGACCGGATGTGGTTATTACCGATCCTCCGAGAGCAGGCATGCATGAAAAATTAGTGCGGAAATTATTGGAAATTGCAGCACCTGTAATTGTGTATGTAAGCTGTAATCCGGCAACACAGGCAAGAGACATTGCTTTACTGGATGAAAAATATATGGTAACAAAAATTCAGCCGGTGGACATGTTTCCGCATACCCATCATATTGAAAATGTGATGCAATTAAAGTTAAAGCCCCTAACCACCGAAGGTGAGTAAGGTGTTTAAATGAGCATAAAAAATATTATTAAACAAACTCTTACGAGAGATAAAAAAATTTCCCTTTTGGGGATAGGGGTATGACAGAATTCAGACCAAGCAGTTTTCAAATATTACCGGCCATTATTAAAAACCTTTTAATACTAAACGGGTTATTTTTTCTGGCGCAGAATACAGTTGGCAGGCAACTCATCAATATGGACGACCTGTTTGCTCTGCATACATGGCAAAGTCCTTTGTTTCGTCCATGGCAATTCATTACGCATATGTTCATGCACGGAGATCTGGGACATATATTCGGTAACATGTTTGCTTTGTGGATGTTTGGTTCTATTTTAGAAAATCTCTGGGGACCAAAACGCTTTCTTACTTTTTATTTGGTTTGCGGATTGGGTGCAGCCCTCTGCCATATGATCGTATTATATTTTGAGAATGAACATGTCATCTCCGCCTTTAATGCATTGGATGCAGGAACTCAGGCGTTATACAGAGAAAGATTCTATATGAAACTGAATGAAGCAACGCTGGGTGCTTCCGGTGCGGTGTTTGGATGTTTGGTGGCGTTTGGTTATTTGTTTCCGAATACAAAAATTTATATCTACTTCTTTATTCCCCTTAAAGCAAAATGGTTTGTTTTATTGTATGCGGGTTTTGAATTAAGTATGGCCATTAATAATTCAGCAGGAGATAATGTGGCACATGTTGCACATTTGGGTGGTGCACTGGTTGGCTTTTTACTCGTATACTTCTGGAACAAGAAAAATCGAAAAACGTTTTATTAAAGCCGAATGATAGTCCCGGCTTTTTATGGACATTTGAACCATGAGCGTAAAAGAATATAAAACAGGTAAGAGTCCGCTTTTAGGACAAAGCAATAATACGCTGGTACTGTTGGTTGCAGTGAATGCAATCATTTTTGTGATGCTGAACTTTTTAAAGATCGTTTACTTTTTATCTTATCCTGATACCATAACTGCAGAAACTTTTTTTCATAAACAGATATTGGAATGGTTCACATTACCCGGCGCTCCGGAGAAATTAATGACCAGGCCCTGGACCATCTTCGTTTATATGTTTTCGCAATTAAGTATTTGGGGATTGATCAGCACATTACTATGGCTATGGGCATTCGGTTTTATCTTACAAGATCTTACAGGTAATAAAAAAATATTTCCCATTTATCTCTATGGCGGATTTGCTGGTGCTGTTTTCTTTTTATTAAGCGAGAATTTAATTCCTTCATTACATCAAAATATTAATAATGCACCCGATCTGTTGGGTGGAGGTGCTGCGGTGATGGCAGTTGCTGTTGCAACAACTTCTCTGGCACCCGATTATCGATTGTTTCCAATGATCAATGGTGGTATCCCTTTATGGGTATTGACCGTAATATATGTGGCGATCGATTTTGCTACCCTCGCAGGTTCAAGCGGCGGATATGCCATAGCGCATTTAGCAGGAGGCGCTATTGGTTTTATTTTTGTTCGTCAACTAAGAAGGGGGAATGACTGGAGTGATTGGATGAACAATCTGGTTAATTGGATCGACGATCTCTTCAATCCGGAAAGGAAACAACAGCAGAAATCGATTAAAGAAAAGCTTTTTTATACATCAACAACCGAGCCTTTTCAAAAGACACCCAATCTTACGCAGCAAAGACTGGATGAAATTCTGGATAAAATTCACGATCAAGGTTATCATATGCTAACCAATGAAGAAAAAGAATTTTTGAAAAGAGCCAGTAAAGAAGAACTTTGAGTTATAATGGCTTTACAAAAAAGGACCACTTTCAAAAATATATTTTTCATTGCGGGCATTTGCTATGCGGCAGTTTATCTTATTTCCTGTTTAACACCTTATATCAATCCTGCTGAGTTTTGGCCTCTTACTTTTTTAGCTTTAGGATTTGTTTATCTTCTGGCAGGCATGATCCTTTTGTTTCTCTTATCCTTGATCATTTTCAGAAAGAGAAGCTGGATATTTTTACTGGTTCTTATTGCAGGGTTTCAAAACATCAGTTCAGTTTTTGGTTTTCACGAACGCAAAGATTTTATATCCCAAAAAGATGAAAAAAGCCTTCGCATCTTATCCTGGAATGTGAATTATTTTGGTGACTGTCAGAAAAAAAATGACAGCCAAAACAGTGTTCGTCGTCAAATGTTTGCATTCATTCAGCAAAGCGATGCAGATGTATTGTGTTTTCAAGACTTTTCAAATTTCATAGCACCCTGGTTTTATGCTGATCTTGATTATGTAAGAGATTCTTTGCATTACCCTTATGTTTATTTCCCTGTTGATTATGAATATAATTCAAGTTATGCGCCGGAGCAATATGGCCCAACCATCTTTTCAAGATTACCACTTTCAGATACGGGAAGGATCAGATATTCTGATAACCCCATGTCCGAATCCTTTCAATTTGCCACCATTCATTTTAGGGGTCAGCAGATAAAAATATTCAATGCCCATCTCAGCTCAATGGATATTCACGCCGAAACAGCATCCCCGCGAGAATATAATTTCTTAGAAGCAGATACGGGATTGCTTCTTCATAGCAGTACATTCAAAAAATTAAAGCGATTCGACAAGATCCATGTAGCTCAGATCCATCAGATCAAATCTGCTCTGAATACAACTGATTTGCCATTACTATTTTGCGGAGACCTGAACTCTGTACCTTCCAGTTATGTGTATCAGCATCTCAGAAAAAATCTATCCGATGCATTTCTGTCAACCGGTTTTGGATTCGGCGGTACATACGATAGCATTTCTCCAACGTTACGTATTGATGTTGTGTTAATGAATCAACGTTTAAAAGCTGCACAACATCATACAGCCCACCTTCACTTATCAGATCATTATCCTAATTTGGTGGACGTACAATTGAGGTAATTGTTTTTGTTACATTTACACTATGGCAAAAACCGGTATCAGGAAAACAGCTAAATCAATCCTTGTAGTTCTGCATTTATTGATCGTTGTTTTATTTTTGATTGCTTGCTTATCTCCATGGTTAAATCCAGCTAAATTCTGGTGGATCGGTTTTCTTGGAATACTTGTTCCTTATTTCATATTGCTCTTACTCTGTTCTATCGTTTTCTGGCTCATGGCAAAGCCAAAGATGGCATTGATCTCAATAGCCGCATTGGCAATTGGCTGGCAGCAGATCAGTGTTTTTATTGCTTTTCATTCGAAGGAAGGATTTGAAAACAAGAAAGAAAACAATATTATCCGGATCATTGACTGGAACGTGGAAAGTTTTAACGGTCTTACCAAAAACAAGGAAACAAAAAAACACATCCGTGAAGATGTTGCAGCAACCATTATCAAACTAGAACCTGATATAGTTTGTCTGCAGGAATTCAACAGTGCCAATCATTCGGGTGCACAGGCGGATAATATTTCGCTCTTTGCCAAAAACTATCCCTATCATTATTTTTCAAAGGATTACCAGCGCAGTAACGGTGCTTATTATTCGGGTTGTATCATTTTTTCCAAATACCCTTTTATCGATTCAGGAAGGATCAAATATCGCGTTGCTGAAAGCTTGATCTATGCTGATATAGTAAAAGAGACAGATACATTTCGCATTTACACCACACATCTTCAATCATTCAAATTCAAAAAGGAAGATTATGAAGGCATGGAAAAAATAAAAGAACAGGATGAAGAAGCATTAGCGGCATCAAAAAATATTTTCATAAAAATGAAACTTGCCTTTAAGCGCAGGGGTATGCAGGCAACCACCGTTTCTTCTGCAATAAAGAATAGCCCTTATCCTTCCGTAATTTGTGGTGATTTTAATGATGTCCCCAATAGTTACACCTATTTTCATATCAAGGGGAAAAGACAGGATGCTTTTTTGAATAAAAGCTTCGGTATTGGCAGAAGTTTCATAGCGATTGCCCCCACTTTAAGGATCGATTATATTTTACCTGATATCAATTTTAAAATTGAACAGTTTGATATGGTGGATGAGGGCCTGAGTGATCATATTATGCTTGTATCTGACCTGCGTTTAAAAAAATAATTTATATTCGCCTTGTTATGCAAGACTTTCATCTATATTCTTGTTGCTTTTGCTGTTGTTAATGCAGCTATCCTCTACTTTTGCCATATATCGGCATCATACAAAGCTATTTTTCATAAACAAGTATCAACATCATGTCGCTTAGAGTACATAATTCATTATCAAGAAAAAAAGAAACATTCAAATCCATAACTGATGGTCATGTGGGTATGTATGTGTGCGGACCAACAGTAAGCGGCGAAAGCCATCTGGGACATGCAAGACCTTTCATTACATTCGATGTGATCTATCGGTATTTATTATCGCTGGGATATAAAGTCCGCTATGTGCGAAATATTACAGATGCCGGGCATTTTGAAGAAGAAGGTCGTGAGGCTGAAGATAAAATAAGCTCGAAAGCGGTGATCGAAAAATTAGAACCGATGGAACTGGTACAGAAATACACCAATTTGTTTCATTGGGCAATGACTCAATTCAATAATCTGCCACCAAGTATTGAACCAACAGCCACCGGGCATATTGTTGAACAGATCAATATGATCGAAGAGATCATTAAAGATGGATATGCATATGTTGCTAATGGTTCAGTCTATTTTGATGTAGAAAAATATAATAGTGACTTTTCAAAGAAAGGACAGCCTTATGGTTTATTGAGCGGAAGAAATATCGAAGAGCAACAAGACACAACCCGTGAGTTAGAAAATCAGGACGAAAAAAGAAACAAAAACGATTTTGCCTTATGGAAGAATGCACCTCCCGAGCATATCATGCGCTGGAAAAGTCCATGGGGTGAAGGTTTTCCCGGATGGCATATCGAATGTTCGGCCATGAGTACAAAATATCTGGGTGATGAATTTGATATTCACGGTGGCGGAATGGATCTGATATTCCCCCATCATGAATGCGAGATCGCACAAAGCACCGTTTGCAATCACAAAACACCCGCCCGCTACTGGTTGCATAATAATATGATCACCATCAACGGGAGAAAAATGGGCAAGAGCTATAATAATGTGATCAAGCTGAGTGAATTATTTGGCGGCACACATCCATTGTTAACTCAGGCTTTTCATCCAATGACCATTCGTTTCTTTATTCTCCAAACTCATTACCGTTCTACTTTGGATTTCAGCAATGAAGCATTGATCGCGGCAGAAAAAGGATTAAAACGTTTATGGGAGGGGTATGAGAATTTGCAAAAGTTACGGGTAACGAGTAACCAGCAACCCGAAACAGAAACTGATAGTAAAGCGCTGAAACTCTTGGGTGAATTTGATGAATTCATGGATGATGATTTTAATACTGCAAAGGTCTTAGCTAATATGTTTGAGTTGGTTCCAATTATAAATGGCCTAAAGAACAAACAATTGGAGGCTGATACATTAAGCCCATCAACAATTCAGTCATTACAACAGAAATTCAAAATATATCTCGAAGACATTTTCGGTTTGAGGGGTGATAGTGTGGATAATGAGCAACTGAATGGTGTTTTACAATTGCTCATCAATATCCGTAAAGAAGCTAAAGCAAAAAAAGATTTTGTTACAAGTGATACCATCAGAAATGAACTCATCAAATTAGGTGTTCAATTAAAAGATGAGAAAGACGGAACGGTAAGTTATTCCGTTAATTGATTGGTGTGATTTTTGTGCATTAAACCGGTATCTATTTTTTAAGTCAACAATTGCAAGAAATATTTTTTATGCAGAGAATCCTAAAATCATTTATAGCGTTTGTACTATTTATCTGTTTCTATTTTCCATTGACTGCCCAGAAATTAGATTCTGTTCTCGGTATTTATGCAGATCGATTTCAGCAGGAAAAAATGCATATCCATTTTGATAAATCAATTTATAATAAAGGCGAGACCATTTGGATGAAAGTGTATCTGATGGCTGGTACAGATTTTTCTCCTTACAGCAAGAATGTATATATTGACTGGTTTGGGGCTGATGGGAAACTGATCAAACATACTATGGCCCCATTGTTTGAATCAACTGCCGTTTTTGAGTTTACGATCCCCGATTCCTATACGGCTACCTCTTTGCACGCTGTAGCTTATACCAGGTGGATGCTAAATTTTGACAGTGCTTTCCTTTTCAATAAAGAAATTCCGGTTACACAATTGAAAGCAACAAATACTGCAAAACCAGCTTCCATCAGGAGTATTCACTTTTTTCCTGAAGGCGGAGACCTCGTAAGCGGTTTACAAAACCGGGTTGCATTTAAAGCCAATGATCAATTCGGGAAACCCATACAGGTCATTGGTGCGGTTAAAACGAGTACAGGCGCCTTTGTTGATTCATTTATTGCAGAGCATGATGGTATGGGTACATTTTCAATCACTCCTAAAAAAAGTGAAACCTATCTCTGTTATTGGATGGATGAAACCGGAGAAAATCATACAACAACACTGCCAGCTTCTGTTGAGACCGGTGTGAATTTTGATTTGCAACCCTTACCCGGAAAAACAATTATAGCAGTAAAAAGAGCAGTAACTGTTCCGGAAAATATAAAAACATTAAATCTTGTTGCAACGATGAATCAGCAATTGTTTTATCGTTCCAAAATTAATTTTATAAGCAAAACTTCTGTCTTAGCACAAATTCCAACGGGAGATCTTCCTTCCGGAGTTATTATAATTACTTTATTTGATCTCAACTGGGTCCCACTTGCAGAAAGAGCTGTTTTCGTAAACAACTACCAACATCAATTCAATCCCAGAGTTTCATTTCCGGTAACATCATTAAACAAAAGAGCGAAAAATGTGATCGAGATAGATGTGCCTGATACAGTAGCAGCCAATCTATCCATTGCGGTAACAGATGCGTCGATCATCAGCGACAGCAGTACAAATATCATTTCACAATTTTTATTAAGTAGTGATATTAAAGGTGTGATCAATAATCCGGCTTATTACTTTTCAAGTAAATCAGATTCGGTTGCTCGTCATTTAGACCTCGTGATGCTTACACATGGCTGGAGAAGATTTAAATGGAATGAAATCTCTTCCGGAAAATTGCCACAGCTTACCTATCAACCCGAAACCGAATATGTGATGATCAAAGGGAAGGTCTTTGGTAATGCTTTTGATAAATTACCGACAAAACCATCAATCAATATTTTCATGACAGGAAAAGACAGTACCAGAAAATTATTGTCCTTACCTATAGAACGAGATGCTTCTTTTGTACATAACAATGGTATATTCTTTGATACACTGCAAGTGAGGTATATGTTTAACGGCGACAGAAAATTAACCGACCTTTCTGAAATACGTTTTCAAAATGGCCTGTTGCAGGAATCGCCTATCAGTTCTAACTTTTTACAACAATCTGTTTTATGGAATACTTTTTCGGATAGCAGTGGCCAAAAGAAAATAAGAATGATGTTGGAAGAGCAGGAGCGTTTGGCAAAAATAAGGGCTTCGGTTACTTTAAAAGATGTAGTAGTAAGAGCTAAAGGGAAAAGTCCTCTTCAATTAATGGATGAAAAATATACTAGTGGTCTGTTTGCCGGAGGTGACGGACAACAATTCGATATTGCGAATGACCTGATTGCTCAAAGCGCGATCAGTGTTTTTCAGTATTTACAGGGGCGGGTAGCGGGGTTAACAGTAAATCTCAATACTTCACAGCCGAGTTTGACCTGGCGTAATAGCAGAACAGATTTATTCTTAAATGAATCACCCGTTGAAGCAGACATGCTCAACAATATACCAATGACGGATGTTGCATACATTAAAGTAATGCGTCCTCCATTCTTTGGAGCAATGGGTGGTGGGGCAGGTGGTGCTGTTGCGGTGTATACACGCAATGGCTCTGAAAAAAGACCTTCCTCAAATAGTGGCACGAGTATGCCAAAATCTTTTGTGGCGGGCTACACAACTTATAAGGAATTTTATTCTCCTGATTATACGGTACCTCAGCCATTCAATGATCCCGACATGAGAACCACAATATATTGGAATCCATATGTGTTCACTGATCCGAAAAATCATAAAGTGAGACTCAGTTTTTTCAATAACGACAGCAGTAAAAAATTGCGTGTAATCATAGAAGGAGTAAATGCAGACGGAAAATTTGCAAGGATTGAAAAACTGATCGAATAAACATTTATTATTTTGTTGATCCTTTATTAATGATTTAAATAATAACGTTTTAAAACAATATTGAAGTTTGATACTATTTCCAATTTAAATCCTTCTTATGGTATTATTTTAATTTGAATTCGCATTAATATATTCCAGATGAAAAATCTTTATTTAACGGTTTGCAGCATTTTTATTTTAATCATTACATCGAATTGTCTTTTTGCTCAGGATGTCGACTCTGTTATAAATATTTATGGCGATCAGTTCCAGCAAGAGAAAATTCATATTCATTTCGATAAGTTCGTTTATAATAAAGGGGAGACCATTTGGTTCAAAGCCTATCTGATGGCAGGATTTGAAGCTTCCAATCTTAGTAAAAATTTTTATGCAGACTGGTATGATGCAAAAGGGAATTTAATTGCGCATACATTATTTCCAGTTTCTGGTTCATCGGCAAAGGGACAATTCGTCCTTCCTGAAAATTATACATTCTCCTCCCTGCATCTTCGGGCCTATACAAAATGGATGTTGAATTTCGATTCGTCTTTTTTATTCGAAAAAGATTTTATGATTAATCAGCCTCCCGAAAAAAATACAAATTCTATTTCCCCTATAACAGAAGTTCATTTATTTCCCGAAAGTGGTGATCTTGTAAACGGAGTGAATTCGAAGATCGCATTTCTTGCCAGCAATCAAAACGGTGATCCTGTTACTATTCGGGGTGCCATAAAAACCAGCAGCAATGAATTCATCGATTCATTTTTTACAGAACATGATGGTATGGGAAGTTTTGTTATTGATAAGATAAATGCAGACGAAACTTATTTCATTTTCTGGACGGATCAATACGGAAATCCGGGATATAAAGCTTTGCCTGATATTAAAAAAAGCGGCGCTGTTATTCAAGTTCAGGCATTAAATAAAAAGATATTGATTGGCATTCAAAGATCCGATATCAAAACAGACAATTTAAAAACTTTGTATTTGCTGGCTCACATGAATCAACAGGTTTTGTCTAAATCAAAAATAAATTTAGAGAACGGGTCTTTTGCATTGACCGAAATAAACACTGCCGAATACCCAACCGGTGTTTTACAATTAACATTATTCAATGCATCATGGCAGCCTGTTGCAGAAAGAATAGTATTTGTAAATAATCACCAGTATCAATTCAGTCCGGAGATCAATACGATCATAAAAGGTGAAAATAAAAGAGACAAAAACATAATAGAGATAAATGTTACAGATTCTGTTATTTCAAACATGTCAGTATCTGTAACTGACGCAGGGTTATTACGGGAAAAGAATTCTATTATATCGCAACTTTTATTATGCAGCGATATAAAAGGTAAGATCACGAACCCATCTTACTATTTTGAAAATACAGAAGACAGTACCAAGCATTTTTTGGACCTGTTAATGCTAACGCATGGCTGGAGAAGATTTAAATGGGATGATATGGTTGATGTAAAATTCCCTGTCATCAATTATCCCAGAGACAGCGACTATATTGAAATAGGAGGAACTGCAAAAGGCAGAGCATTCAGAAATCTTGAAGAAAAAGATTTTGTTACTCTGATATTGGTGGCAAGAGATTCAAGCAGGCAGATCATTCCTGTTTCGATCGAACAGAATGGCATTTTTTCAAAAAGTGGGTTTGTATTTTTTGATACTATAAATGTGTATTACAGTTTCAAACAAAAAAATCTAGCAGATAAGACAAGCATTGATTTCAGAACCAATCTATTTTCAACACCTAATTCTTATATAAAAGCGATCGATAGAGAATCTTTGTTGCAATTTGATTCTGCTCAATATGTACGTGAGCAATTTTTTATTGAAGAAGAAAAACGACTCGAAAAAATAAGAAGTACCACAACACTAAAAGATGTAACCGTTATTTCGAGAATGAAGCCAAAAACCAAACTGGATATCGTTGACGAAAAATATACCACTGGTGCATTTGCGTTTGAATCGAAATTCAGGGCTGATATTGTTAATGACCCCGTAGCAAATACTTATTATGATATTTTCAGGTATTTGCAAAGCCGTGTACCCGGAGTTGAGATAACTGTGCCTCAACAAATTTCTGCAAGTTCTCCGCCTTATAATATTACGATACGAGGAGATGTACCTGCTTTGTATTTGAATGAATCTTATCTTAATCCCTTTCCGGATGCTTCTGATCCTATTAATGTACTTGCACGCATACCTATGTCTGAAATAGCTTATATTAAAGTGTTTAACTCACCATTTATTTTAGCACCTGGAGGTGGTCCTGGGGGCGCAATTGTAGTTTATACCAAAAAAGGAGATGAAAAAAAAGAATCCTTCAGTACTATTGATGAGAAAAAATTATTAATTGGATATACAAAATACCGTGAATTCTTTTCACCCAATTATAGTGACTCCGTAAAAAGCTTTGCCCCTGATGCAAGAACAACATTATACTGGAATCCTTATGTTTTAACCAATACAAAAAATCATAAAGTGCAATTAGAATTTTATAATAACGATATTAGTAAAAGGCTAAGAGTTGTGTTGGAAGGAATCAATGCAGAAGGAAAATTGGCTCATATTGAAAAGGTGATTGAGTGAATTGAAATAGTATTCCAACTGTTGGCTACATAAAAAAAACCGAAGCAGTTACTTCGGTTTTTATTTTTATTATAATTTTTCGTACAAGGCTCTTAATTTTTCTCTTGTAATAATTTTTTCCCAGTCCGGCCCCAATGCATTCTCCCATAACGGTTTCATACCTAGCGAAACATTGATCATGGTATCAAATTGTTCATCAGTCAATCCCTTGCAAATTCCAACAGGTATTTCAATTTTATTTTTTTCTACCATGCGCTTAAATTCGTCCACGCCTTCGGGATAATATTCATGCAAATGATTCATCACAATGCAATTGCCGATGCCATGTTTGGTTCCAAGTAAATAACCCAATCCATAACTTACCGCATGTGCAATACCAACTTGGGAATATGCAATGCTCATTCCGCCTGCATAAGAAGCCATCATTAATTTATTATCACAATCTTCATCCCAAACATCTTTCTCTAAAAAAATATGCTGACAAATCTGCAATGCTTTCTCGCCATAGCTTTTACTGAACTCATTCAAAAAAGTTCCCTGCAAACTTTCAATGCAATGAATATAACAATCCATTCCTGTATAAAAGCGCTGATTAACAGGAGCATTTTTTGTTAATTCGGGATCCAAAACAATTTGATCGAATGGAGTAAAATCAGAATTCATTCCCAGCTTTCTTGTCGGACCTGTTAAAACAGTCGTTCTCGAAACTTCAGCACCGGTTCCGCTTAATGTTGGGATACCAGCTTTATACACACCCGGGTTTTTCACAAGATCCCATCCTTGATAATCTGCGGACGAGCCCGGATTGTTCATCATTAAAGAAACTGCTTTTGCAAGATCCATTGCAGACCCACCACCAATACCAATAACACCGCTGATCGTGCCGAATTCATCTTTCAGTTGTTGTGCCAATGCATCTACTTGTTTTGTTTTTGGCTCAAATGTTACATCAGCAAAAATGATCTTATCTTTTCCGTGAAGGGGTACCCTGTTCAATAAAGGTTTGCCTTCAAAAAAATGATCTATCAAAAAGATCATCGGCGCTTCGCTCTTACGATGCGGGTGTAAAATTTCCTCGAGCTGATTAAAACTTCCTCTGCCGTACACCACATAATCAACCATCTTAAAATTTCTGAACTGTGCCATAGCTAAATTTTTATTACGCTTATTATTTCGAATACCATTTATTAAGAATGCAAAGATACATAAAAGCGAAGTTTATCTTTTACCAGATAGTTTTCAATTTCCAAAAATTCAGATAGTCAAATATTGCTTGTCCTTCAATGCTGAACAATTGAATATTGTTTTCATTTTCTTCAGGAAAAATTTGTGTAGTGAAAACTGCTTCGCCATCGTTCACATAAATTTCAGCAATACATTTATCAAAATAAATATGCCATTTCAGTTTGCCATTTTTCAATTGAACAGGGGCAACAGCTCTATTAATGGAAGCAAAAATTTTACTGAAAGATGTATTTGTTTGCGAACGGTCAATGGCCATTTGTTGATGTTGCGCATTGTAACTTATTTTTAAAAAATGATTATTGCCAACTGCTAACTTAATTCCGCTTTCTCCGGTTAAAGGAGGTTGAAACATTAATTCCATTTCAAAAACTTGTCCGGCAAAACCAAGCGTTTCTTCTTTGGTTATTGTTTTATTTACAAAAACAACAGACTCTTTTCGCAAAGTTTGAAATGAAGGGATAACCTGTTGTATTAATATCCATTCATTATTTATTTTTTTGAGTGATAATTTCCTGGGCAATGACATTACGCTTTTCCAGGGTGATGTAGGGATCTCATTTGCATAGTTCCAATTGTTTAACCAACCAATCGAAATCGGTTCTTTATCCGGTGTATTATGATAAGCGATGGCAGCATAATAATCTGTCCCATAATCCTGTTTGAAAATTTTTGTGGTTGGATTTTCATTGATGAATTTTGTGCCATCAAATTCTCCCACAAAATATTGCATGGTTGAGTTTTGTGAAGTAAACAAGACCCATTTCTTTTGACTGGTTCCTTCTATTGATAACTGCATCAGATCTGGACATTCCCATACTGCGCTGGTATCTCCAACAGGACCAAACTTGCTGGCAGATTTCCATTCCTTTAAATTTTGTGAACGATAAAATTCAATCTGATGTTCGTTGGGATGCGATACACTCATGATCCAGCAATCATTTTTTTCAAACCAAAAAACATTGGGGTCGCGAAAGTCTTTTTTATGCAGATTCAAAACAGGATTCTTGTTGTATTTTGTAAATGTTCTTCCAGCATCATTACTGAATGCTAAGTTTTGTGTTTGCAAGCTATCTGTATGACCTGTGTATATTGCAACCATTGCATCTGCTCCAAAACCTGCAGTGTTTTTTTTATCGATCACAGCAGAACCGGAAAACATCATAATGCCGTTCTCTTCTCTCAAAGCCACGGGCAAATGTTGCCAATGTAATAAGTCTTTACTTACCGAATGTGACCAGGACATATGCCCCCATACATTTCCATAAGGGTTACTTTGATAAAATAAATTGTATTGGCCATTAAAATAAACCAGGCCATTGGGATCATTCATCCAGTTAACGGCCGGTGAAAAATGAAATTGAGGGCGATATTTTTCTTTGTATAAATTTTGGCAGAAAGTATTTGCAGCAAGCAACATAAAAATTGCAAAAAATATTTTTTTCATGAGCAAGTTTTGAATGAAGTATCAATTTAAAATATTCTATTCACTCAGATTCTACACAACCGTTTGTTGTGCTTAACTATAAAAGTTTTGCTGCTTTTCGCAAATCATCCGGTGTGTCAATTTCAACCCCCATATATTCTGTCACCACCATTTTAAGCGGAATGCCATTTTCCAAATAACGAAGGCATTCGATTTTTTCAGCTGCTTCCAATGGCGTCATTTCCCAATTGGTAAAATTGATGAGCGCTTCTTTTCGAAATGCATAAACACCAATATGTTCATAATAAACAGCTGCGATATTTTTATCTCTTGGATAAGGAATAACTGAACGACTGAAAAAAAGTGAATTCATATTCTTATCAACCGCGACTTTCACATAATTGGGGTCTTCAATTAATTTTTGATCTTTTAGGATCTGCATCAACGAAGCTACCTGGACAGACTGATCATCGAATACGTTTAATAATTTTTCTAGTGGTTCTCTTTTTACAAAAGGCTCATCTCCCTGAACATTTACGATAATATCAATAAACATATCAGCTGCGGCCTCTGCAATTCTATCACTACCGCTCTCATGTTCATTTTTACTCATCACAGCTTTACCGCCATGTGCTGTGATCTCATTGAAGATAATCTCGCTATCGGTCACTACAAAAACATCGTCAAATAATTCTGTTGCAGCTGTGTTATCATAAGTATGCCTGATAACGGTTTTATTTCCGAGTAACTGCATGAGCTTACCCGGAAATCGAGTTGCGGCATAACGGGCAGGGATCATTGCGACTGTCTTCATTTCAATACTATTTGTGCAAAGATGAAGAAATATTAATCATTGTTCTTAAAAGGATGAATCAACAATTCCTTCACATCTTCATCTCTCTCGGGAGGATAATATCTGTCCAGGCCATATTTCAATTCTTTCACATCCAGATGAGAAAATGTTCCCAACAATCTGTCCCAAATCGAAAATACCGCGCCATAATTGCTGTCGGTATATGGTTGTTTCCAGTGATGATGCACTTTATGCATGTTGGGCGAGATCAGAAAATAGCTCAACAACTTATCCAATGCCAGGGGCAGTCGAATATTTGCATGAGTGAAAGCGGTTGCTATTACTACCAAAGTTTGATATATCATTACACTATACATTGGCGCACCGGAAATAAAGATGAGGAGCAAGAAAAATATTCCTCGTAATAAACTATCGCCGGGATGATGCCGAAGACCTGTTGTGACATCCACATTTGTGTCGCTATGATGAATGAGATGAAAGCGCCATAGGAATCTGTTTTTATGCATCACCAAATGAACCAACCAACTGCTGAAATCGAGTGATAATACGCCGATCAAAATTGTTGCAATAACTCCTGCATTGGTCCAATATACCAAGCCAAATTGCACATTTTTACACCAGTCACTCAGTTTGATAATGAATATTGCCAGAAATGTATGTATGATCAGGTGAATAACAGTAAAAACTAAATTCACCGCAGCGTGTCTCAGTTTCGTTTTTTTATAACGCATTTGAACCAACGGAATAGCTCCCTCCAAAATCCAGAAGAAAATCAATCCCCCTACCAAAAAAGCCATCCGCTCTAATGGCCGATGTTCCAGTGTTTGAAAATGATTAATGATACGTTCGAACATAGCAGCAATGTTTGCTCGCAAAATACAAATAAAGATTTTACTAACCTTAACTGTTAGTCAGGAATAATAAGGCTACCTACCGCAACCTGTTTTCTGAGACTATTCAATTTAATTGCATATGCAAGCCAGGCAATTAAAAAGAAAACGCACATTTGAATTAATATGATGCTGTATTCCGAATGGATAGATTGCAAACCCGATCCCATGATCCGCAAACGAATAAAGGCATTGATCATTGGAGTACTTGGGAAAATATATGAAGCAAATTTTAATACGGGTGGTAATGCCTGAACAGGCCAAGATGCGCCACTGATAAAAAAAACAGATGGTGAAATAAACACCATAAATAATAATGCATGGACTCTTTTTCTAAACATAACACCCAGTGCCATTCCGAAAAAAGTGATGCTGAACAAATACGGGATCAGCAAAAAGAAAACAGGCAATAAACCACTTTTATCGGGAAAGTTGATGATCCTATAAAACAATCCAACAATCAAAAATGAAGTAATAACATAAACTGCTACATACGCCGCTGATTGTCCCAACAACATTTTAAAACTTGCCCATCTCTGATTGATGGCGGTTTTTAAATAATGATATTTTTTTCGTTCAGTGTGTTTTGCCCATAAAATTCCGATACCAATCAATAATGTTTGTTGAATAACAATAATTAAAATTCCCGGAACAACAAATGATGCGTATCCTCCGCTTGGATTATACAAACTGTAAACATTCACATTCAAAGGTTCTCTTGCATCATTTGCCTGTTTTAATGTTTTTCCTTTCTGCAATAAATTTTTTATTTCAATCCCTGCGCTCATTGTTTGTGATGCATATAAACATCCGGCCAAAACTTGTTTATATAAAAGAAAATGTCCCGCATCACTGTAAACAGTTATGCCTGCCTGGTTTCCTCTGTAAATATTTTTTTCAAAATCAGATGGAATTAAAATAACGCCAGCAACATCTCCCTTATAAAACAACTCTTCCGCATCTTTCAGGCTGGATGGTTTATATAAAACAGTTAGCTGTTCTGTCGCATCGGTCATCCTGCTTAATTGACGGCTCAATGAGGAATGATCTAGATCAAGCACGGCTACAGGGACATCTCTCACCACTTCTTTCAAATATCCGATGGAATATGCCACTGGATAAGCGATCATTCCTGCAATAAACATCACAATAGCTCCGCTGTCACGAAAACATTCTTTTAGTTCTCCCGTAAAATATTTTGCGATCTGCGATAACCCTCTGAACAATGGTTTAAACATAATATGCGTTTAAATTTTCCACCAGTATTTTTTGTTTGATAAAACATATTTCAATCTTGGAATAAAACAATAGCCTAATATTATAAAACCAACCATGTATAACATTTGAGCATACCCGTTTGAAATATCTTCTGCACGTAATGATTGTCCTGTGAAAATAGTAGTCCAGTAACTGATCGGAAAAATTTTGTTTAATACTTGGGCTAATCCGGGCATTCCGAATACAGGGAAAGTAAATCCTGCATAAGTAATGGCCAACATTGTGAAAACACTAGCCAATGAAATAGCTAAACGCATATTTTTTGTTACTGTGATAAATAGAATACCTATCGATTGATAGCTTAAGATCAAAAGTAGCTCTGACAATAATATTGTTGCAACACTTCCCCGTAAAGGCAAACCTAGAATAATAAAAAGATCAATATTCATGCACATGGCAATCACACAAAAAAATAAAGTATAAGGCATTAATTTCCCGACCATTGCAATGATGATGCTGTTGTTTGCTTCTTCCATCCACTTATTCGCTGTCCCATATTGGATTTCAGAGCCTATTGCATACAATGTTCCGAACAGTGTAAAAACGGTAAGCATAACAGGCAACAGGATTAAGGTAATGAAATACGCATAACTGTTAAACGGATTAAATAAAATTTCCGAATGAACTGAAATCGGAACTATTTGTGCCATTGCTTGTTTTTCTGTTTCGCCGCTGCGCAAATGTGTTTGCAATTTAATTCCGGCAGACAATGTTTTAATAGCTTTCTGAATGCCACTATTTAATAAACTTCCTTTGATCACGTTGGCATTATTCAAATACAATTCAACATTAGAATGTAATCCCGCAAGAATGTTTTTTTCTGTCCTTTCGGGGATAAATAATACGGCGTCAACCTTCCCTTCATTCATGGCGTTGCGCGCTTCTGTTAAATTTGTAAAGTTTTTATTGATAGAAGCGATAGGTGTTGCATCGGTAAACGCTGCCGCCTTTCTTGAAATGGAAGAATGATCTAGATCAACTACTGCAACCGGTAATTTGCGGGGTACGCTTGAATAAAATATGGTAGTAATTAAAAAAAATGCGAACAAGGGGCCGATAAAAACAACAAATACAGAGGCGCCTTCTCCTACAATTCTATTCATTTCCCTTTTGAATACATTTATGAATGGATGTTTACTTGCCATCTGTTATTTTTTTGAACCTCTTACATCGGCCCAGTTTACAATGGCACTCATTCCTGGTCGCAAACCAATAATTTCATCGACAGGGATTGCCTGCACTTCAAAAGTTTTCATATCAAAATCGCCTGATGTTTTTGTTGCATTCCATGTTGCAAAATCCCCCAAACTATGGATATAACTTACTTTTAGTTTAATGATCTTATTTCCCAATGCAGGAAATTTTGCAGGAAAAACAAATCCCATTTTAACATCTGCCAGTAAGTCTTCTCGCAAATTGAATGTTACCCAGCTGTCTTTTAAATTAACAATCGTTACAACAGGATATCCCGCTGAAACCAATTCTCCGGATTCGGCTATAATATTGGCTATTTCACCATCAATAGGTGCATAAATAGCCGTTTCTTTTCTGTAAGACTTTACTTCATCAATCGCACCAACAGCGCGTAATACCATTGCATTGGCTGCATTTTTATCTTCAATTCTACTTCCCTTTTTTGCCTTTGCCCAAATTGCCTCAGCAGCATTTTCAGTTTCCTTTGCAGCTTTATATTGTGTTTCTGCCTCGTCCTTTTTTTGTCCTGGCACTACTCCCTCTTTATATAAATTATTGATACGGTCGAATGTTTTCTTTGCCAACTCGGTCCCGGCCTGAGCTTTTTGATAATTATTATATGCTGCCTGAATATCTTCTATTTGTGCACCCGCTTTTGCTTTATCACTTTGTGCTTCTGCACCTTTTAATGCTGCATCCGCCTGTGCTAATTTTGCGTCTATTTCAGGACTTCCGAAAGTAAACAGCAACTGTCCTTTCCTTACAGAATTGCCTTTGTGAATAGGCAACAGATCGATTCGGCCAACCAATTTCGATGCTACTTTAATTTGTGTTGCATCTACTTCTCCCTGAACTTCCAATGTTTTGGGTCTTGATATGATAATTATGGAATAGCCAATAAAAACAACAAATGCAATTATTCCGATTGCGGCAAATACAATTCCTTTTTTATTCATGATGAAAAAATTATCCGTGATTAATTAATTTTTTGATTGATAAGACTCCGTTATAACACCTTGTTTATTTTGATAGGAAGAAAATTGTTCAGAAATACCTGCATACTGTAAAATTTGTGACAGGGTTTTATCAAATCCATACATGGCTTCCAATCTTTCAATTCTCACTTTTGATAAAGCCAATCTTGCATCTACCACTTCGGTAGCATTAGTCATTTCTTCATGAAATGCTTTTTCACGAACTCTTACATATTCTTCTGCATATTTCTTTGCTGTCGTTAATTCTGCTAGTTGCTCGCGATACATTTGAAGTTCATTGTATAATTTATCGATCACAGTTGCAATATCTGATTGTGCTTTTTGCTCTACTTCTTTTACCTGATCGATTTTATAAGAAGCCGCTTTTATTTTTTTATCCCGTGATGCTCCTTCAAACAATGTCCATTTTGCACCAACGCCAACCATCCATCTGGGTATATAAGGAGAAAGATCAATATTGGCAATATTATAAGTTCCCTGCATTGCAACAGTTGGAAAGCGATCTGCCTGTTCTGCTTTATATCCCTGAAAGGCCAAATCTTTTTTCGTTTGAACTTGTTGTAACAATGGATTATTTTTTATTGCATTGGCTTTAAAATAATCGACCGACTCAATTGAATCCAAATAAAACAGTTCGGAAGCGGGAATAATATTTACATTTTCATTTATTGCCAGTGTATTGACGAGCGCCTGATTCATAATGTATACTGTATGTTTTGCTTTGCTTAATTCTCTTTCTGCCTGTGCATGATAAACTTGCGCATTCAATACATCCGCATGTGCGATCAAGGCCTGCTTTTCGACTTTAACAGCATCGTTCAAATGATTCTCCATTCCGTTAAAAACATCCTGCCTGACTTTTACCGCTTGTTGAGCCAAACAAAGTCCAAAATATCTTTCTGCTAATTCGCTCATCAATTCGCCACTTTTTTGTCGCAATAACTCATCCGCCTCTTTCTCTTTTATTCCGGCTGCTTTGTTTGCTGCTATAATTTTTCCTCCGGTATAAATTGGCCACATTGCAGTTGCAGCAACTGTACCAAAAGCTTTTTTCTGAATAGTTTGGTCCCATTCCGCGGCTTGTACCTGCTGTAAACCTTGCTTTAATTGTCCGCGAACTACTTGTGTAGAAGCCGCATCGGAGAGATTCCCTACCCCTGAAAAATTTCCATAGCTACTTAATGTTCCATATAAAGGGGTGATTGCATCTCTTACAGGGGTCAGGTCAAGATGAATATCATCCGACATTAAAAAATATCCTGCGGCAATGCCTACATTCGGCAATCGTAATGCTTTTGCAGCTTTAGCCTCTTCCTGATTTTCTTTTTTTAGAAAATCAACTTGTTTAATATTATGACTGTTGTGAAGTGAAATATCAACCGCCTGATCATAGCTTAATTTTCCATAATAAAATATTTGCTGAGCGTTTGATTGAAGTACAATTAACAGTAATGCCGTAATCAAATAGGGGATAAAATTTTTCTCAATCTTCATATTTTATCATTTTATTTTAAATGGATACTGCCTTCCAGCAGGCTTCCAATAATTGCTCTTTTGTTGTTTTTGTTTTCAGATCTGTTCGGCCTGCCATAAATAATTTCATCATGCTTACAATCGGTCCATACGATAATGCGATCAAAAGTGTTTCAGGAAGTTCCTTCACCATCTTTTCTTTTTTTGCTTCTTTGATGATTTTTTGAATCGGCTCCAAAATGGCCAGGTTCTCTTCTTGTGTTTCTTTAAATATAAAAGGAGAGTATGTGTATTGTTCTATGAAACTGAAACATTCGGGGTTTTTAATATAATAATCAACGGCATTATTCATCATATCAAAATAGTTCGATCTGAATGATCTTCCTTTCTCATATCCTTTTAAAACTTTTCCATTAAACTCGATGATTATATTTTTATACAACTCGTTTATTAAACTCTCTTTACTGTCGAAGTATAAATATGTTGTGCCCGCAGATATGCCCGCTGTCTCTGCCAGTTCTTTCATGCTCAAATGATAAAACCCATGCCGATTTACAAGATGAAGTGTGGTTTTTAAGATAAGCTCTTTCTTGTTCATAGAATAAACGCATATCAAAACTAAATGAACGTTCATTTTTTTGATATGACATTTATCATATTACAAAAAAGTCCCGCAAATGCGGGACTTTAAAAATTTACAATAATTATTCTGATTAATTATTCAGCATCAAAGGCATTACAAGCATTAACAGATCTTCTCCCTCAGCTTGTTCTGTTGGTTTTAAAATGCCTGCTTTAGTTGGAGTAGACAATTCAACTTTTACTTCAGCAGTATCTGCTGCACTCAACATTTCGATCAGGAATTTTGCATTGAACGCAATTTGAAGATCGCCGCCATCATACTGGCAACTCATTCTTTCGTTTCCTTCAAAACTGAAATCAACATCCTGTGCAGCCATTTGCAATTCACTGCCGGTAATACTCAGTGCAACCTGGTTGGTACTCTTATTAGAGAATACACTCACTCGGCGCAATGCGTTTTGGAAGTCGCTTTTGTTTACAATTAATTTATACGGATTATCGGTAGGAATGACCACTTTGTAATCGGGGAACCGTGCATCTATCAAACGACAAATCATCTGCACTTCACCATGACTAACAAATAAATGATTGCTGTTATAGCTGATGCTCAATTCATCTTCATTATCAGGCAAGGCATTCTTTAATAAATTCAAAGGTTTTTTAGGAACAATAAATGAATCAACTTTTGTTGCTTTAGCGTCTGTCCTTTTATAACGGACCAATCTGTGTGCATCGGTAGCAACAAACTGCACGCCGTCTTTTGCCAATTCAAAAAACACACCCGTCATTGCAGGACGTAAATCATCATTACTTACAGCAAACAGTGTTTTGTTGATAGCTGTTACCAAGCCGGTACTGCTCATGTTAAAGGCAGTCGTATCATCGGCAGAAGGCTCTTTTGGAAAATTGTCGGGATTTTCACCCATCACTTTGTACTTGCCATTATCGCTGGTGATCTCTACTGCAAAGTTCTTGTCAATATTAAAAGTGAGCGGTTGATCGGCTATATTCTTTAATGAATCCAGTAAAATTTTTGCAGGAATACAAACCTTGCCATTGGTCTTACTTTCTACATCCATCTTCACGCGCATCACGGTTTCCAGATCGGTCGCCACGATATTCAATTTTTTATCTTCTATTTCAAATAAAAAATCTTCAAGTATTGGCAACACCGTGTTAGCATTAATTACGCCACTGATCTGTTGCAAATGTTTCAATAATGAGGAGGAGGAGACAATGAACTTCATGTTTTTCTTCTTTTTATAACTGCAACAAACCTACTGTAAAATGTTAATATTCCGAACAGATATTTATCCATTCCTCCTGCGAATAAAAGGATGTGAATGAGATGTGGATTGAGAAAAGAAGAAGTAGGTAGTTATTTGTCGTTACACTGTAGTTTTGATTATTAATCATATTTCAATTTTGTTTAAACAAAAACTAACACCGCAGCAGGCATTACAGAAGGTCAGGTATTTCTGTTCGTATCAGGAACGAAGTCATTATGAGGCTGCCGAAAAGCTCTACGGTTTTGGTCTTCGAAAGATTGAAGTAGAACCACTGATCTCCCAGCTGATCGAAGAGGGTTACTTAAATGAAGAACGTTTTGCAGCACAATTTACAGGGGGAAAATTTCGAATTAAGAAATGGGGAAGAGTAAAAATTCAACATGAACTTAAGCAAAAAAGGGTAAGCAGCTATAGTATTAAAAAGGCGATGAAGGAAATCGATGAAGCAGAGTACCTGGCCGTTTTACAAAAATTAGTAGCGCAAAAATGGAAAAGTTTAAAAGGGGAACAATATTTAAATCGAATGGCCAAAACAACGCAGTTCCTTTTACAAAGAGGCTTTGAGTCCGATCTCATCAGCAAGGCCATTATGGCCGTTCGTGAAAAGGAAACCGGCACATCAAAATAGAGATTGTGTTTCAGTAATAATCGTAGTACATTAGTATCATGTCACTAACATTTACAATCATACAAACCAATTTACATTGGGAAGATAAATCCGCCAATCTGCTGATGCTGGAAGAAAAAATCAATTCCATTCAAAAAACAGAAGTGGTGGTCTTACCCGAGATGTTCAGCACCGGTTTTAGTATGAGGCCCGAACAATTTGCCGAGATAATGGATGGGGAAACGGTTAACTGGATGAAGAGGATCTCCATGAAACATAAAATCATTCTTACCGGTAGTTTAATGATAAAAGGGGATGATCATTTTTTCAACAGATTAATCTGGATGTTACCAAATGGTTCTTTAGGATATTATGATAAACGCCATTGTTTTGCATATGCCGCAGAAAATGATCATTATTCTGCAGGAAATAAACGGTTGATCGCACAAGTAAAAGGATGGAAGATCAATTTGCAGATCTGTTATGATCTACGTTTTCCTGTTTGGGCAAGGCAAACTTCACCTCAAAAGGGTGAGGACAAAGAGGCGGAATATGATGTTTTGTTGTATGTTGCCAATTGGCCCGAACGTCGAAATCATGCATGGAAAACATTATTGACCGCAAGAGCTATCGAAAATCAATGCTATGTGATCGGAGTAAACAGAGTGGGCAACGATGGTAATGAAATTTACCATAGCGGCGACAGCATGGTGATTGATCCTTTAGGAGAAATTTTATATCACAAAGCGCATGAAGAAGATATTTTCACCATCAGTTTAGAAGAAGAAAAATTAGAGCAGATAAGAAATAGATTCCCTTTCTGGAGAGACGCCGATCAGTTTAGAATTATGAATGATGAACTATGAGTGATACGTTGAGACGGAAGTCTTTAGTCGGGAGTCGGGATAAAAACCATCACATTATATTTAGCAACTTAGCAACACAATCATGCAACAAATAATTTCAGCTAATAAGATTTTTACAGGAACAGCATGGTTAAGCAATCATTCCATCATTATTGAAGATGAGATGATTGTTGATATAATTCCAACCTCACAAATTAACCAATCAACGAATAAACTAATAAACTATTCAACCCTTGTTCCATCTTTCATTGATATCCAAATCTACGGCGCTCATGGAAAATTATTAGCAGTGTATCCTGAAGCAGATTCCCTTTTTGAATTATATGATTATTGTAAATCCGGTGGTGCATTACATTTTATGCCAACCATTGCCACCAATAGTTATGATGTGTTTTACAAATGCATTGATGCAATAAAAGATTATTGGCAGCAAGGAGGCAAAGGTTGTTTGGGATTGCATGCGGAGGGTCCCTGGATCAATGCCCTCAAACGCGGGGCACATATTGAGTCTTTCATTCACTCTCCCCAAATTGACGAAGTTCACAAATTACTGGATTACGGGAAAGATGTTATCAAAATTATAACCATCGCTCCCGAAGTTTGTAGTGATGAAGTGATCCAATTGATTCAATCACACAACATTATTATTTCTGCCGGTCATAGCAATGCAACTTATGAACAGGCCATGCAAGGTTTTGATAAAGGTATTCACGCAGTAACTCATTTATATAATGCCATGAGTGCATTGCAACATCGTTCCCCTGGATTAGTTGGCGCCGTATTCAATCATCCAACTGTAATGGCGAGCATTGTTCCCGATGGTTATCATGTTGATTTCGCAGCGATCAAAATTGCTAAAGAAATAATGCAAGAAAGATTGTTTGTCATCACCGATGCTGTCACAGAAACAAGCGAAGGCTTGTATCCGCATCACTTGGCCGGAGATAGATATGAAAGCAATGGCATACTCAGCGGCTCTGCATTGACAATGATGAAATCGGTCAAGAATTTAGTGCTGCACTGCGATATTGAACTCGATGAAGCATTGCGCATGTGCAGCTTGTATCCTGCACAAATATTGGGCTTGAAGGATCTTGGTAAAATTGAGAAGGGCTATAAAGAGAGTTTTGTTGAGTTAGAAAATTTTTGAGTCGCTTTAAATTTAATAGCATATTTGTTGAGTCGCACTCTTGTACGACTTGTTCAACATTCAACATTCAAAAAAATGAAACATCATATCGCACATATTTCTTTGGTTGTAAAAGATTACGACGAAGCCATTCAGTTTTATACACAACGATTGGACTTTGTTTTAATTGAGGACACTGTTTTAAGCGAAACAAAACGTTGGGTTTTGGTTGCTCCAAAAGGTTCAACAGAATGTTGTTTGTTATTGGCAAAAGCAGCCAACGAAGAACAACAATCAAGGATCGGCAATCAAACAGGCGGTCGTGTTTTTTTATTTTTATCTACCGATGATTTTTGGCGAGATTATAAAAATATGCTCTACAAAAAAATAAAATTCACCATAGAACCACACGAAGAAGCATATGGCACTGTTGCCGTTTTCGAAGACCTCTATGGAAACTTGTGGGATTTGATTGAACGAAAAAAATAATTTTATTTATTAAACGCATTCCAACCCTGTGCTGTAATATCAAATGTATTTCCGCCTTTAGTTAAGAGTTTTGTTCCTTCTTCCAATTCAGCCATATAACCCACCACGGCAATTTCTTCATTCAAAGTGATCTTATCGTAATCTTCCTGTTTCAATGTAAAGATCAGTTCGTAATCTTCCCCGCCATTTAGTGCACAAACTGTTGGATCCAATCCAAACTTGAATGCCGCTTTTCTCGCCAGATCATGAATCGGTATTTTTTCTTCATAGATCCTGCACCCAAGATTGCTTTGTTTACAGAGATGCAAAACCTCGCTGCTTAATCCATCGCTAATATCCATCATCGATGTTGGCATGATCTCATTCTTCTCAAAAAATTCAATGATATCTTTTCTTGCTTCCGGTTTTAATAAGCGCCCAACGATATAATCTTCATTCTCCAGATCCGGTTGCACTTTCGGATTCTCTAAAAAGATCTTTTTTTCTCTTTCCATCAAAGTCAATCCCAGAAAGGCACCACCAAGATCACCGCTTACACAGATCAGATCTCCTTTTTGTGCAGTGCTTCGTTTTACAAATTTATCAGGTGATACTTCGCCAATTGCTGTGACAGAAATAATAAACCCTTTATCAGAAGAAGAAGTATCGCCCCCCACCAGATCAACGCCATGTTTTTCGCAGGCAATATAAACGCCTTCATAAAATTCATCCAATGCTTCCACACTGAACCGATTGCTGAATCCGATACTAATGGTAATTTGTGTAGGTGTTGCATTCATTGCATACACATCACTCAAGTTTACGATCACAGCTTTATAACCTAAGTGTTTTAAAGGCGTGTACATCAGATCAAAATGAATTCCTTCCAACAACAGGTCTGTTGTGACAACGGTTTGTTTGCCGAAATGATCGATCACTGCAGCATCATCGCCCACGCCTAAAACAGTTGATACATTTTGTATCTCAAAATTTTTGGTAAGATGATCGATCAAACCAAATTCACCAAGAGTTGATATTTCTGTTCTGTTTTCCATTAAAGATTTCCTCCGTTAATAACAGTTAATAATTCATCGTGAATTTTCCCGTTTGTTGCAACGATACCATGTTGATACGGATTGTAATATTTCCCGCTAAGGTCAGTTACTTTCCCGCCAGCTTCTTCAACCATTAAAAATCCGGCTGCGCTATCCCATGCTTGCAATTGATGTTCATAAAACCCATCAAACCTACCCATCGCCACCCAGCAAAGATCAATGGCTGCGCTTCCCAAACGACGAACAGGAACTCCTTTTCTGACCAATTTATCAAATACCTGCAAGGGTCCGTTTGTTTCATCCAAATATGTATAAGGGAACCCCGTAACCAAGCAGCTTGTTTTTACATCTGCCTTACTACTTACCTGTATAGATTTATTATTTAGAGTTGCCCCATTTCCTTTTTCTGCAAAAAACAATTCTCCTATGAACGGATTATAAACCGCACCCAAGATCATCTTGCCATCTTTTTCAATACCAATGCTTACACAGCAGATAGGAATACGATTGGCATAGTTAACCGTGCCATCAATAGGATCGATGATCCATTTAAAATTACTGTCCTGAATGATTTCTCCTGCTTCTTCACTTAAAATATAGTGTTCCGGAAATTGCTCTTTGATCACTTTAAAAATAGCAGCTTCACTTTTATGATCTACTTCTGTAACCAGATTATTAATGCCTTCTTTATTGGAAATAATGAAAGATTGATCGAAATATTCTTTCATGATGGCGGCACCGGTTTCAACAGCCTTGATCAATGTTTGTTTAAGCATGGCGCAAAGATAGCCGCTGCGCCATGCCTTACCAAAGAAGAAATGTTATTATTGATTGATGGAACCCATCATCGATTCCGGATAGCGCATACCCGCAGCAACACCCTTTGGTGCAATGCTGTCTATTTCTTTTATTTCTTCAGCTGTTAGATGAACTTCTATTGCTGCTACATTTTCTTCGAGATATTTTATTCTTTTGGTGCCCGGTATTGGAAAAATATGAGCTCCTTGAGCCATTACCCATGCCAATGCCAGTTGAGATGCGGTACAATTTTTTTTATGTGCCAATTGTTCAATCTTCGTAACGAGTTGCAGGTTCTTTTCAAAATTCTCTCCCTGAAATCGAGGAGAAAAGCGACGGTAATCATCTGATGCAAAATCCTCAAACTTTTTAATCTGTCCGGTCAGGAAACCCCTTCCCAAAGGGCTGTATGCAACAAATGCAATTCCTAGTTCTTCACAGGTTTGCAATATTTCGTCTTCTGGTTCTCTTGTCCAGATGGAATATTCGGTTTGTAATGCTGTGATCGGGTGAATGGCATGTGCTTTTCTCAATGTTACTGCAGATACTTCGCTTAATCCAATTCCTTTTATTTTTCCCTGTTCAACTAATTTACTCATAGCTCCCACCGTTTCTTCAATAGGCGTTGCAGGATCTTTGCGATGTAAATAATACAGGTCGATCAAATCCACATCCAGGCGCTTCAGACTAGCCTCACAAGCAGATTGCACATATTCAGGTCTGCCATTTAAACCACGAAGCTGCGGATTTGCCGGATCTCTCATAATACCAAACTTAGTTGCGAGTGTTATTTTTTCTCGTTTTCCTTTTAAGGCTTTTCCTACCAGTTCTTCATTCAGATGCGGACCATAGGCGTCTGCAGTATCCCAAAAAGTTACCCCAAGTTGAATTGCGTGATGCAGGACATTAATGCTTTCATGATCATTTCTCGGGCCATAAAATTCACTCATTCCCATACAACCCAGGCCCATACCGGAAGCTGTTAACCCCTGAGAACCTAATTTTTTCTTTTCCATATTTCAATTGTTTCTATAAAATTAGAGCATTTGATTTTTGAAACAAGCTTTTGTATTGTTATTACGCTACTGTTGCGTCGCATAATTCTGCTTTGAAGTTTTATGTATTAAAGTGTACTTTCTGCTTGTGCATTTTCCACTTTTCTCTATGCGTATTCAATAAATCGTTTTGTACAATAAAATAAAACAACTTAATTCGTATGACTTAATCGCAGCGCTTGGTTTTATCAGTCATTATAGTCAATTACAACGTTAAATATTTTCTGGAGCAATGTTTATGCTCTGTTCAAAAAGCCATTTCAACAATCGAAGCAGAAATAATAGTGATCGATAATCATTCTTCTGATGGGAGTTTAGACTATTTGAGGCCGCTTTTTCCTACTGTACTTTTTTTAGCAAATGAAAAAAACATTGGTTTCGGTAAAGCCAATAATATTGCATTGCGGCAAGCCAAGGGTGATTTTATTTTGTTCTTAAATCCTGACACTATTGTCAACGAAACCTGCTTTACACATAGTATTACTTTTTTAAAATCTGCTGCAAATGCAGGCGCAGCAGGTATTCGCATGATCGATGGTAGCGGAAAATTTTTACCCGAAAGCAAACGGTCTTTCCCTTCACCTGTTTCTTCTTTTTATAAACTCATCGGGCTGGCTTCCGTGTTTCCCTCATCAAAATATTTCAACCACTATGCATTGGGGAATTTAGACGAAAACAAAACACATGAAATTGATGTGCTGGCAGGGGCGTTTATGATCATCAAAAAAGAAGTGCTTGAAAAAGTAAATGGTTTTGATGAAAGTTTTTTTATGTACGGAGAAGACATTGATCTCAGTTACAGGATCCAACATGCGGGTTACAAGATATTTTATCTTGGCGAAACCAGCATCATTCATTTTAAAGGCGAAAGCGCCAAAAAGCAAAACACCAATTATGTACGAATGTTTTATAATGCTATGGATATTTTTGTAAGCAAGCATTATGGCAAGGTTACTTCTTTCCTTTTTTCAATGTTCATCAAGTTGGCAATTGCAATAAGAACATTTACCACATTATTTCAAGCTGTATTTTTAAAAATGCCTTTTTCAAAATACAATTCTGAAAATAGTTTTTCACAATGTTTAATTATCGGCTCTCCTGAGGAACAAAATGAAATTAACCGTCTTCTCAATAATGAGCTTTTTCAAAAAAAATATCTTCCTGGTGTTGATTCTTTAAAAAACATTGCTCTGTTTCCAACTACCAAAAAACTTATTTTTTGCGCCGGTGATATCAGTTATTCCGAGATCATTCAATTCATACAATCAACTCCTAATTATCGTTTTCGCTTTCATGCAAAGGGCAGTAATTGCATTGTTGGCAGCGATTCTAAAAAAGGTTCCGGGGAAACAAAAGCCGCATAAAATGAGATCCCGTTTAAGTTCAAACACAGTTTCCTTTATAAAACCCTTACTTTACAATTATTAATAACATTCGGTATTTGTTATTTAAGGATGAATGGATTCTCATATTTGCAGCAAATATTTTAGCTTCGTAGCAACAAATCAGCAAAACCAATTTTTTAGCAATGGCCATATTCGATATAAAGCTTCCTGAAAGAATTTTAAAGGCATTGCACCTACCCGAAAACAATCCACGTGGTCAGCAATTGCGTGTATTAAAAAAGTTATTGCGCAAAGCAAGATTTACCGAGTTTGGGCAGGAATTCCATTTTGATGATATATTGGTGAGTAAACATCCCGGGAAAAAATTTCAAGAACTCGTTCCTACATATAATTATAGCAGCATTTATAAGGATTGGTGGCATAAAACACTGGAAGGTGTTCCCGATGTTTGCTGGCCTGGCAAAATAAAATATTATGCACTATCATCAGGAACATCTGAAGCTGCGAGTAAATATATACCCGTTACCAATGATCTGCTGCGTGGGAATAAAGTGGTGATGATAAAACAATTATTAAGCCTTCGCCATTACGAACATCTACCTATGGGTTCTATTGGAAAGGGCTGGTTAACCCTGGGGGGCAGCACCGATCTACAAAAAAAGAGCGCAGGATATTATGCCGGTGACCTAAGTGGTATTACTGCAAAAAAAGCGCCTTTTTGGTTTCAGCCATTTTATAAACCCGGTAGAAAAATTGCGAAAGAAAAAGATTGGAATAAAAAATTAGAAGATATAGTTGCCAAAGCTCCCGAATGGGATATTGGTTTTGTGGTGGGCGTTCCTGCATGGATACAAATGTGCATGGAGATGATAATTGAACGTTATCATCTGAATAATATTCATGAAATGTGGCCCAACCTTGCCTTTTTTGTGCATGGTGGTGTAAGTTTTGAGCCATATAAAAAAGGGTTTGAAAAATTATTGGGCAAGCCATTGATCTATATTGAAACTTATTTAGCTAGTGAGGGTTTTATTGCTTATCAAGACAGACCCAATACACAAGGAATGAAGCTTGTCACCAATGAACATATCTTTTTAGAGTTTGTTCCTTTTGATGAAAAGAACTTTGATTCTAGTGGAGATATGAGTGCAAATCCTGAGGCGTTGATGATTCATGAGGTGGAAGAAGGAAAAGATTATGCATTATTGATCAGCACATCTGCCGGCACATGGCGATATCTGATCGGAGATACTGTAAGATTCGTTGATAAGGAAAAATGTGAGATCGTCATTACGGGAAGAACAAAACATTATTTGAGTCTGGTGGGCGAGCATTTGAGCGTTGACAATATGAATAAAGCCATTCAGCTTGCCGGCGAGGAAATGAATATATGTATACCTGAATTTACTGTCGCCGGCGTACCATTCGGAAATTTCTTTGCGCACCATTGGTTTGTTGCCTGTAACGATCATGTGAATGCAGAGCAATTACGCATCACTATTGATAATAAATTGAAAGAACTGAATGACGATTATGCAGTTGAAAGAAAAAGTGCATTGAAAACAGTTTTATTAGACGTATTGACTGAGCAACAATTCATGGATTTCATGACCGCCAAAGGAAAAATAGGTGGTCAGCATAAATTCCCTCGTGTTTTAAAAGGTAAAATGCTGGAAGACTGGCAACGTTTTTTAAAAGGAGAATTCATCAGCGCACAATAAGATTTTATTTTACAGCATCATTTTATTTTCATGATCGCACCTTTTATCAAAGGAATTCTTTTAGGTATAATGTTGGCCATTTCAGTTGGTCCGATCATTTTTTCCATCATCAAACAAAGTATCAACAATGGTCACAAAGGTGGTTTTACCTTTGTTGCGGGAGTTAGTACAAGCGATATCACATTGGTCTTGGTTAGCCAGTTGTTTACTGAATTATTCAGATATCTTTTAGAATACAAAAAAACAATCGGTATTGGTGGTAGTATTTTATTGATTGGTATCGGTATTTATGTCTTGTTCTTTAAAAAAGTGGCCATCAACGAAGAAGGTAAACAGGAAATAAAAATGACGGGGCGAGATTATATAAAGACTTTTTTATCCGGTTATTTCATGAATACTTTAAACCCGGGCGTAATTGGTTTTTGGTTAGTGATAGCCACTTCAGTAGTTGGTTTGTCTTTTACTTACCGCCTGATCATGTTCAGTACCTGTTTAGCTTTCGTACTGTCAACAGATATTGCTAAAGTTCTTTTGGCAGGCAGTATCCGTCAAAAATTAACGCCGCATAATATTCATATTCTCAATAAAGTTTCGGGGCTAATTTTAGTTGGCTTTGGATTAGCGCTCATCTGGGGCACTCTGGAGTTTGGCGATAAGTTGCATTAATTTAACGAAGCATTTGCGGGACTCTTCGTTGCATCTTTCTATCTTTCAAGGAATGAAATTATTTTTACTGTCTACTCTTTTGATTCTCTCTTTTGTTTCATTTTCTCAAACATCAGATTTTATGGTGTTGAAGAAGAAAGACAGAACTATTCAAACATTTTTTCCGGGTAGTCATATTAATTTTCAATTAGACAATGGACAATGGCTGGAAGGACCGATCATTAAGATTATTCACGACAGCATTTTTATTGAGCAACAAAAAGAACAAGGCTACCTCACTATTTGGGGAACACCGGCCTATCAATTGTTGAATTTGGGAGTATTGAAATTCCATGTCAATGAAATTGTAGCTTTACCGTATAAAGAAAAACATGTTTCAATTATAGATAATGGCATTTTATTTCAGGTGGCAGGTGCAACATATATCACTCTGAATATTGCCAATAGTATCATTCAGAAAGATCCATTTTTTGCTGCTCAGAATTTGACCAATATCGGAATTGCGGCTGGCGTTTTATTATTTGGAAAGATCCTGCAATGGTCTCATCCAACACAAATCACCATTGGGAAAAAATATCAGTTACAGATCATTCATCTAACAGACAATAAATAATATCTTGCCGCCATGGCAAAACAATCCACTCAAAAAGGGTCTTTTCTGAAACGCATTTGGCAATTTGCAAAAAGGCTTTTTCTTTTGGCATTCATTTCTTCATTTATATATGCTGTAATTTGTCGTTGGCTAATGCCACCCATCACTGTTACACAAATCGCCAATTCCTTTACTTACGGACTGAAAAGGGACTATGTTGGCTGGAATGATATTTCTTACAATGCAAAGCTTGCCGCCATTGCAAGTGAGGACCAGGCTTTTCCCGATCATTGGGGGTTTGATATTGATGCTATGAAAAAAAGTTTTAATCCTAAAAAGAAAAACAAGAAAACAAGAATTGCTTTAGGTGGTGCAGCCAGCACTATTTCTCAACAAACGGCCAAGAATGTTTTTTTATGGCAGGGAACGGGTGTATTAAAATATGTTCGTAAAGGATTTGAATTTTATTTTACAGGCTTAACCGAATTATTATGGAACAAAAGAAGGATCTTGGAGGTCTATCTCAACACCATTGAAATGGGGCCGGGCATTTTTGGTATTGAGGCGGCAGCGCAACATTATTTTCACAAACACGCAAAGAATTTATCTAGAGAAGAGGCCGCAAAAATTATTGCCTGTTTGCCCAATCCTAAAAAATTTTCTGTTGTTCCGGAAAGCAGGAGAGTTGCCTGGCGATATCAGCAAATTATAAAAGAAATGAACAATATAGAAGACGATAAGGATGTGCAGACAATTATAAAATAAGTTCAACTCTTTAAAGCCAGTTGGGAAAATCTTTCAAATTGTTTTGCATAGAGAGCGTGATTTATTGTATTCGGCAGATAAATAATGATCGGCTCTGTTTTAATTTCTATCCCCAACATAATTGCACCCAAGGCTGAATTCTCATTCGTATCAAAGATCTTTACGGGTAAATTAAAAATATCCGCCAACATTTGTATCCAAAATGGACTCTCCGCGAATCCACCGCCGGCGTGTATCTCAGAGATCGTATTTTTTTGATTCAGCATATTTCCTATCAGTAGCAAATTAAATATTACACCTTCTATAGCCGCACGAATGATATATTCTTTTGAATGATGAACCGTTAATCCGATAAGTTCTGCTTTTGCATTACTGTTCCACAAGGGCGCCCTTTCCCCTAAGATATAAGGAAGGAAAATTAACCCATCTGATCCCGCGGGAACAGTTGAAGCCTTCTGTAACAATTCTTCAATCGTTTCATTGGTCTGCAATATTTTTTCTTTCAACCAGTCCAAAACAATTGCTCCGTTATTGGATGCACCTCCTTTTATAAAATATTTTTCTTTAAGATGATAACAGAATAGACGCATTTCTTCATCAACACCCGGTTGCTGAGTTGTAATTCTTGCTGCGGCACTGGTGCCGATGGTGATAGCCAGCACTTTTTCATCGACTGCATTCATTGCCAGATTAGCTAACGCGCCATCACTAGCACCAATCATGTATTTAATATCATTCCGAACGGTCGTATATTGAACAGGGACGATCTTTGAGAGTTTTGATGGATCTATTTTCGTCAACAATAATATTTCTTCATCCCAATCTCCAGTGTGGATATTCATCAATCCTGTTGCAGATGCAATACTTGAATCAACAATGAATTCCTGAAAGAGTTTATAAAAAATAAATTCTTTGATGCCGATGAATTTATCTGTCCGTATAAAAATTTCCGGTTCGTTTTCTTTTACCCAAATGATCTTACAGAAGGGAGACATGGCGTGTACCGGAACGCCTGAAAGCTGATATATATTCTTTGCAAATCCTTTTACATGTAATGCACCAGCTATTTCTGCAGCACGATTATCGGACCATAAAATACAATTCGTTAGAGCGTTGCCATTTTTATCAACAGCAATTAAACTATGCATGGCTGCACTGAAGCTGATGAATTGTGGTTTGCTTTTCAGTTGCGCAATAGTTGTGTCGATACAAAATATAACAGCGGCATAAACTTCTTCGGGATCCTGCTCGCTATAGTTTTCTTTTGGCTGAATTGTTCTGTTTGTAACCGAGTGTTTTAATATCACTTTCCCCGCTGCATCAAATGCAACTGCTTTTACAGATGTTGTACCAATATCAAGGCCCAGATAATATTGCATGAATTATTTTTTCTCCACAGCATGTCCGCCAAATTCTTTGCGCAATGCCGCTACGATCTTTCCCGAAAATGTATCTTCTGTTTGTGAACGATAACGCATCATAACCGACATTGCAATCACAGGCGTTGGAACGCCCAACTCCAATGCGGTTTCCATCGTCCATTTTCCTTCGCCCGAAGAATGCATCACACCTTTGATGGCTTCTAATTTTGCATCCTTTAAAAATGCGGACTGTGTTAATTCCATCAGCCAGCCACGGATCACCGAACCATGATTAAATAATGTTGCTACTTTTTCAAAGTCAACCTCGTAATCTGATCGTTGCAGCACTTCAAACCCTTCGGCGATTGATTGCATCATCCCGTATTCAATTCCGTTGTGTATCATTTTTATAAAATGCCCGCTACCTGATTTCCCCGCATACAAAGAGCCGCTTTCAACAGATATTTTATCGAATACTTCTTTAATGGATTCATACGTATTCTTATCGCCGCCGATCATGGTACAAGCGCCATTCAATGCGCCATCCTGGCCGCCGCTTGTTCCGCAATCCAGAAAATTGATCTTCGCTTCTTTTAAGTATTCATAACGCCGGATAGAGTCTTTATAAAATGAATTGCCTCCGTCAATGACGATATCATTCTCTTGCAAATACGGCAATAATTCTTTAATTACTGTATCAACGATTTCTCCGGATGGTACCATTAACCAAATAATTCTTTGTGCAGAGAACTGATCGCATATTTCTTTTAGGGAATCCGAGGTAACGATACCGTCCTTTTGTATCTCTTTTCGCAATTGCGGATTAGTGTCAAAAGCAAAAACTTCCAATCCGTTACGTTTTAAATTAAGAGCCAGGTTAAATCCCATTTTACCCAACCCAATCATTGCAATTTGTTGCGCAGCCATAACTAAAAATTGAAATTAAAACTACTTCATTTCGTCCGTTCACAGAAGATTTGTAAACCTGCATTCTCTTTCTTTCAAAAAGAGAAAGTACATTTAAGATAATTTAGTTCCTGTTGATAGCGTTTCATCATCAAAAAATCAGGCATGCCATTATTGATCGTCTTGTGTTGTATTATTGGATTGGTGTTACTAATTTCCTGGGGGAAGATCAATCCCTTTCTTTCATTTTTAATTATTGCGATCCTTACCGGGTTATTATTAAAAATGCCTGTTGAAAAGATCACCGGCTCTCTTCAAAAAGGAATGGGAGATACTTTGGGTTCATTGGCCATCATTGTTTCATTGGGTGCCATGCTGGGGAAATTGGTGGCTGAAACAGGTGCAGCACAAAAGATCGCTTCGGTGATGATGAATATTTCAGGAATGAAAAATATTCAATGGGCATTGGCTTTCACCGGATTTATTGTGGGCATTCCCTTATTTTATCCTGTTGCTTTTGTATTAATGATACCACTTATTTTTTCTGTGGTATATAAATATAAATTGCCTGCTGTTTATGTTGGATTACCGATGCTGGCTTCTTTATCCGTCACTCATGGTTTTTTACCCCCACACCCTGCGCCGTCTGCATTGGTATTAATGTTTCATGCAAATATGGGAACGACTTTGTTGTATGGTATCTGCATTGCTATTCCCGCAATTGTGATCGCAGGGCCGTTGTATTCTTCTACATTAAAAAATATCTCGTCTTCTTCATTGCAAACATTTCAATCTAAGGAACTGTCTGCAGATAAATTACCCTCTGCATTCAGCAGTTTTTCTATAGCATTGTTACCCATTTTATTAATTGCGACAGCCTCTTTATTACCTATCATATTTCATGACAAAACCATTATTTCCATTTGTCAATTTGTGAGCGAGCCATCGGTATTGATGCTAATCGCATTGATAACCGCAACATGCACAATCGGTTTCCAATCTGGAAGGTCGATCAAAGAATTGATGGTTGATTATGCAGAATCCGTAAAAGATATTGCCCTGATCTTATTGATCTTTGGCGGTGCTGGTGCGTTTAAACAAATATTAGCCGACAGCGGCGTGAGTAATGAGGTTGCCATTGCTTTACAGGGTTTGCATTTGCAGCCTTTGATACTGGCCTGGTTAATTGCAGCGATCATACGGGTTTGTGTAGGCTCATCTACCGTTGCGGGAATAACAACAGCGGGAATCATTTTGCCTATGATGAATCAACCCGGCATTAACCCTAGTTTAATGGTATTATCCATCGGCGCAGGGAGTTTGATGTTTTCTCATGTTAACGACATTGGCTTCTGGATGTTCAAGGAATATTTTAATCTTTCTGTAAAAGATACCATTCGTTCCTGGTCCATTATGGAAACCATTGTCTCTGTTATCGGATTGATCGGTGTTTTAATACTCAGTCTGTTTGTCTAAGTCTTTTCTTACAAAATATTATTGACTGCTGCAGTCCCCTGTTGCAATCGTTCTTCATATCCTCCGCTTATTTCAACCCAGGTTGTCTGTTGGTTAATGAGCAGGTCTTTGTAAATATGATAAAGCTCTCTTCTAGGTTCTTCTGCAGGATATTCGCGAAGGTCATCTTTAACCCAGGGAAGGTCAACATCGCAAAGCAGGTAGAGATCATATTTTCTGCTCACGATCTCATCGAGAATAAATTGGTGACATTTACCAAAAACATATTCGTCCCATACTTTCATCACATACATATCCGTATCAATAAAAAGCAGGGGCTGATGATCGATCACTCTTTGTGAATTCTTATTTATATAAATATTTTCAGCCGTTTTTGACCATTCGTTTTTGACCACCGACAAATACTCTTCCTCTAAAGCTATCTGTCCTTTTGCAATGGCAAGCAGCTCTTCATGATCATATTCCTTTCCGTTCGTGATCAAATATTCTCTTGCAAACTCCGGGCACCACAGCATTTCATAATGCTGTGCCAATAGTTCGCACAGTGTGCTTTTGCCTGTTGATTCAGGACCGATCACCACAATCTTTTTTATGGCTTGTTTTTCCATGAAGGTTTTGCTTTCATCAGTTTTTTATAAACAGGGCATGCTTCTATATGTGCTCCCGGCAAATATCCCGTACTCATCAAAAATTCATTTACTATTTCTCCACCGGTAAACCGAAAGGTTGTTTTAAATAATTTTGTCCACTCATCTTTTGTTTTGGGATGATGGTGGTCGAGCCATTTCTTAAATGAGCCGAACTGTTTTTGCAATTGCAAAATGGTCTTTGCGTTTTCTATGGCCGCATTTATTTTTAGGCGATTGCGTATAATGCCTGCGTCGTTCATCAATCTGTCAAAATCTTTCTGTTGATAGGAAGCGACCTTTTTAATATTGAAATTGTGATACGCTGTTCTGAAAGTTTCCTGTTTCTTTAAAATGGTTGTCCAGCTTAATCCTGCCTGATTGATCTCCAATATCAATCTGCAAAATAATTCATCATCTGTTTCTATCGGAAAACCATATTGGGTATCATGATAGATCTTATGAACATTGCGATCATCTTCTTTCATCGTGTGGATTACTTCACAATAGGATGCCATGATCATGCTTTATTTAATTGTTTTCTTTTTTCGATCCATTCAAATAATCCCGCAAAAGCAAGTATCAGTAATATAAGAAACTGTACGCTTGTAAAAACATAGCCTTTGATAAAATACAGCGGGATGGATGCACAATTTGTTGCGATCCACCAGATCCAGCTTTCAATTTTTTTCTTCGCCATCAACCACATTCCTGTATAAGCTGTTGCACTTGCAAATGCATCGGCCCAGGGAATGGCGCCCGGTGCAAATGTATTTTTCAACCAGGTAAGCGAAAAGTAGATAGCAACATAAAAAACAGCAAAGAACAATAATTGTTGCACCCATTCTTTTTTACTACTGTAAGTGATATGCAAGACAGCTTCGTGTTTTACCATGTCCTTTTTTGACCACAAGATCCATCCGTAAATACTCATCACCGTGTAATACAAATTCACACTTGCTTCTCCGAATAATTTTCCCTTGATACTGATGTAGATGTATAAAATAGTATTGATCAATCCCACCGGATACACCAAGATATTTTCTTTCTTGCTGAACCATACGCTGCCAATGCCGCAAAACACGCCAATATATTCCAGCCAGGATGTTTGTTGCATTCCTATAGTGAATTGGTCAAATATTTCAGTTGCGTTCACGATTTGCGTAATTTTCTGATAGCTTTCAAAGATAAAGCGCAGTAATGTATAAATTTGCTTACAAATAAATAATAAAACTATGGTACGCAATGCAACCGCCGTTTGGAACGGCCCCGGTAAAACAGGCAATGGCCACCTTACCACACAAAGCACAACGCTTGATAAAACACAATATTCTTACCTGTCTCGTTTTGAACAGGGTGTTGGAACTAATCCTGAAGAATTAATTGCAGCAGCACATGCAGGATGTTTCACGATGAAACTATCTTTTGTGTTGGGTGCTTTAGGATTTACTCCTGAAACATTGACCACAAAATGTGAGATCACTTTGGGTGATGGTGTGATTACTTTATCACATTTGATCTTAGAAGCTAAAGTACCGGGCATCAGTAAAGAACAATTTGATGCAGCGGTTAAAGATGCTGAAGTGAATTGTCCGATCTCAAAATCTTTAAACACAACAATTACTACCAGCGCAACTTTATTGTAATTGGATCTTTGTTCTTATGTAAAGGCAATTCTCATGAGTTGCCTTTATTTTTTTCTTTTGTTGATGATGATTATAGTGGCAACAATGGCCAGTAATAAAAATGGGAACCATGCACCCAGATAATATCCCACTTTATATCCCATATCGTGTGCAGATGTTGTATCAGAAAATAAAAACATAAGGTTTGTTTTAAAATAAGCGATTTTATTGTGTAATGGCATAAACGGCAAAGCTTGCCAGCCAATGTTCCCCGCCATAAGCGCCGGATGCAATATTGGGCAGACTTGCTTTCAGATGCTTAATAGAAGATTGAATCAATAATTGTTTCCTCTTGTCTATTTTGGGCAACATGGAAGCTATGCCTTTCATGCACCAGCTTCTGCTGAAACACAATCCATCCAAATGAACGATCGTCATATCTGTTCTGTCCGAAACAACGGGTAATACAGTCAGGTGTTGTAAAGAGGTCAAACTAAAGTATTGATCGAACCATTGCAGGAATTCGGATTTGTTCAACACCCTTCTCATCAAGTCGGCTTCTTCCAATGAAGGAGATAAAAAATCTGTTCCGTCGGGCTCCCAAATTGCTGCTGCATTTTTATCTTTTTCAAAGATCTTTCTGGACGCTTGAATGATGGCTTCTTCAAATTTTTTATTTCCTGCTGCTCTAGCATAATCCAATGCAAATACCAATCCAAATGCAGTATTGGGATGAACACCTGTTCTGTTGGGGTATGTTTGTTTGGGTAAAAATCTCATCCATAAATTAACAACGGTATCGGTCAATGGCTGTAATGCATTTCTCCATTTTATTCCGTCTTCATCGATCCATGAATCTAATTCCTGCTGCAGTTTTAATATCCATGCCCAGCCATAGGTCCTTTCAAATCCTTTTGAAAGCGGTGCATCAAAATACTTCGCTTCTTTCTGCAAATTCTCAGGCGATATATTTCCCGAAATAATCTCTCTGATCTTTTTTGCATCAGTTAATGCAGGGAAATCTTTCAGCAGTTTTACCAGCATCCAATGACCATGAACGCTACTATGCCAATCCAAACAACCGTAAAAAGCAGGGTGCATCTTTTTCGGTGTGATCATTTGATCGCTGTCACCAATAGCCAAATGATTGATCTTATTGGGATATTCCTGTACTATGCATTTCAATGGCAAAGAGGCAAGATATGCTGCTCCTTCATCAGTCAGTTGAAATTTTGTGCTGTCCTTGTTTACCCTAAAATATGTTTTGGTCTGCGCCTCGACTTTATTCAGGCAGATCATTAATAAGAAGAATATTATTTTTCTCATGTTGCTTATTTATTTTTCAGATCTCTTTCCACGATCGTTTGATGATGATGAACATGATAGGCCGTGAAATACAGCATTTCACGCAATGTTAATTTACCCAGCAGGGGATGTGGTAAAATATACTTATCCAAAGACTCTTCTGATTGTCCGGATGTTTTCTTACTCAATGAATTCACTAATTCACCCAATCGTTTTAGCAAGTTTTCTTTTTGTGCAAGGCCCACCGTAGGCGGAATAAATCTACCGCTTGCTTTTGCGCCTTCCTGAATTTTGTTTTGATATTTTGCAATCAGCTCATCATATGTTTTGGATGGGCGGTTCGCCTTACCAAATAATAATTGAAGAATCATTTTAGGCAATGCAATTGCCATGTTCACCGGCTGAACCGATCTTACCAAATGATCTAATTGTTGTGCGGCACTCCATTTATCGGTGGGTGCATAACAAAAATCTTCCTCCTTCAATCCTTTAATCAGATCAATGAATTCCTGATGATTCTTTTGTAATAGTTCTGCGATCTCCTTATTGGTCATGGTAAGGTTTTATTAAAGATAAAGACTGCATAGAATTGAAGAAGAACAAATTCTTGTTTTATCGCCACGAATGCACGAATAAAATTCAATTACAAAAGCATTCCTGTTTATTCGTGCATTCGTGGTAAAATAAAAAAGCCCCTGAACATTCAGAGGCATTTCTTATATTTTGACTTGCTAATTATTCAGCTTCGGCAACTACTTCTTTTACTTCGGGGATCATGCGCTTCATCATTCCTTCGATTCCGGCTTTTAAGGTAACCATTGAAGAGGGGCATCCGCTGCAACTTCCCTGCAACATCAAATTCACCACACCGGCATTATAACTTCTGAACTGAATGGCACCGCCATCCATTTCAACAGCAGGCTTTACGTAATTCTCCAGCAATTCTTTTACGCGTTTTACCACATCATCATCATCGGCAGAAACAGTATTACTTGCTTCGTGTTTATATTTTGCGGCTTCTTCTTCATTTACAACAACACCTCCGTTTTCCAGATAATCTTTCAGGAATTGTTTGATGGTTGGGATCACATCCTGCCAATCTTCTGTATCATTTGTTTTAGTCAACGTAACAAAATTGCTGGCTATAAAAACACTTTTTATAAAGGGAAAACTGAACAATTCTTTTGCCAAAGGGGATGGCGTAAGATTGGTCTCGTCCTGAAAATCGATGCTCTTGCCGGGATACAATAATTTGTTGGCAACAAACTTCATGGTTTCGGGATTAGGTGTCATCTCTGTATAAATACTTACAATGGCATTTCCTGTTTTGATCATAACAACACGTTTTATTCAGTTGCAAAAATAAAGAAATAATAAGAGCATCGGTTTAATCACGACGGCAAAGTCTTTCGCAAAACGATATTTTTGGATGAACCAAGCTATAGAACAGCTATTAAACAGCGATTGCATTCGATTCTTTCAGTGAAAGAATCGCACTCTTGTACTGAAACAGTTCTATTCAACAATCCGCAGCTTAGCATAATTCAACATGATCTTTTTTTCGCCATTTAATTCAAATTCTATCGTTGCAATGGGATTATGTGCGCTGCCTTCCAATTTCTTTACGATACCAAATCCGAATTTCTGATGTTCTACTTTATTGCCTTCTTCTAAAAACGAAGTATCGCTAGCCACAAAATCTTTAGAAGGAACATGTGCCACCACTTTATTGGATGGCGGTGTGATAGGTAAATATTCAGGTTTCTTTGCTGCCGATTTATTTGGTGGCGGTCCGTATCTTTTTTCTGCATTCGCAGCATCACCAAAGCCTCTTTGTGCTTTTTGAAATGCATTACCATTACTCCATTCGTTGCCGGCATTATTTCTGGCGCCGCCCCCTGCATAAGATTTGTCAATATGCTCTTCGGGCATTTCTTCTAAAAAACGACTAGGCTCATTTTGAACAAGCTGACCAAATCGATAGCGTGCATTCGCATAAGTTAACCATAATCTTTGTTTGGCTCTGGTAACTGCCACATAAAACAGCCTTCTTTCTTCTTCCAGTTCTTCACGCGTGTTAATGCTCATGGCATTCGGGAAAAGAGTTTCTTCAATGCCTCCAACAAATACACAAGCAAACTCCAATCCTTTGGCGGCATGTATCGTCATCAATTTTACAGAATCAGCATCTTCTTTGTCATTATCTGCATCAGTTAATAAAGTGATCTGTTGTAAATAACTTCCCAGGGTTTTGCTTCCTACTTCACCGTCTTCATTATCCGGACTTTCGGTCCATTCCTTAATTGAATTCAATAACTCCTGAATATTTTCGTACCGTGCTAGTCCTTCTGTTGTTTTATCGTTGAATAATTCTTTTACCAGATTGGTATGCTTTCCTACTTGAGTTGCCACATCATAAGCATTCTTATCGGTAAGCATGGTTTGAAAATATTTGATCATCGTTACAAAATTCTGTAACGCTTCCAATGTGCCCGCTTTAAAACCATATTTCGCTGCTTCGGCTATCACTTCAAATAGGGTGATGTTTTGTTCATTCGCAACGATCACACATTTCTCGATGGTTGTTTTACCGATCCCTCGAACTGGATAATTGATAATTCTTTTGAGCGCTTCTTCGTCTCTGGTATTCACGATCACACGCAAATAAGCAACGATGTCTTTTATTTCTTTGCGCTGATAAAAACTCAGTCCGCCGTAAATTTTATACACGATACCCATTCTGCGTAAGCTCTCTTCAAATGCACGGCTCTGTGCGTTGGTGCGGTAAAGAATTGCAAAATCTTTATTGTAATAATGATTGCGGAGTTTTTGTTCCTGAATGGTATCAGCCACAAATTTCCCTTCTTCATTATCCGTCATGGTACGGACCAATTTTATTTTTTCACCCGTTTCATTTTCAGTCCACAGGTTTTTAGGGATCTGTCCTTTGTTATTTTTAATTACTTCATTGGCCACACCCAGAATACTCTGACTGCTTCTGTAATTCTGTTCCAGCTTGATCACTTTCACATCATCATAATCTTTTTGAAAGCGCAGGATATTTTCAATGGTCGCACCGCGAAAACTATAAATGCTTTGTGCATCATCTCCCACCACACAAATGTTTTCGTGCATTGCGGCAAGCAATTTGGTTATTTCATATTGCACCATGTTTGTATCCTGATACTCATCAACCAAAACATATTTAAACTTGCGCTGATACTTTACCAGTGCATCGTTATGATGTTTCAATAATTCATACATCTTCAGCAACAGATCATCAAAATCCATCGCGCCATTCTTAAAACATCTTGCTGCATATGCCGCATAGATCTGTGCGATCGCCGGACGATTAGCCCTTGTATCTTCCTGCTGAATATAATAATCCACGGCATATTCGGCCGGTCCTACCAATGCATTCTTTGCAGATGATATTCTGTTATGCACCACATTGGGTTTATAATGTTTATCATCCAGATTCAATTCATTGATCACTGTTTTTAAAACAGAGCGACTGTCGTCGGTATCATAAATAGTGAAATTGCTCGGATAACCGAGAAGATGTGCTTCGCCTCTCAATATTCTGGCAAATACACTGTGAAAGGTTCCGATGTATAAATTTCTGGCTTCGCTGTTACCGAGAATTCTTTCAATACGCTCTTTCATTTCAGCTGCGGCCTTATTGGTAAAGGTCAGCGCCAGAATATTAAATGCATCCACGCCTTTATTCATCAGATGCGCAATGCGGGTGGTCAATACTTTTGTTTTACCACTGCCCGCACCAGCCACGATCATCAATGGCCCGTTCATGTGCAATACCGCTTCTTTCTGCGGTTCGTTCAATCCACTTAAATAGTCAATCATAATTTCTTGTCATGCTGAGCTTGTCGAAGCACGCATGCGGCGAAGTTAATTGTTGCGCCTGTGATTACGAATGAATTTGCAAAACCTTGTCACTCGTTGTATTTTTTGCATGTTTCTGCTCATTCGGAGGGCTCTGCAACCGTTCTATCCCTGTCGAAGCGCCGTCGAACCTCGGCCGAATCTCAGCCGAACCTTTGGTCATGGATTTTCCTTAAAAAATTGGTTTCTATTTGCGCTTTTTTGCCAGTTTACTATTCATAATAACGACCGTTTTCTCCAATTTATTTTTAGCCGGCTGTTTTGATACAGATTTATGAGTAATGCTTTATACGCTGGATTTCCGGGCTATCAAAATAAAATAGCTACATTCGCCCACCCAAAAAACAACCATGAGCATAGAAAAACTATTAGCCGAAAGAAGTAATAATCAGTGCGAACTATGTACCTCAGCAGAAAGCTTAAGTATCTATGAAGTTCCTCCGCATTCCGGCAAAAATGCATACGACAGTATTTTCATCTGCGAAAAATGCAAGCAGCAATTAGATAAAAAAGAGGAATTAGACAGTAAACATTGGCAATGCCTCAATGAAAGCATGTGGAGTGAGGTTCCGGCGGTTCAGGTAGTTTCCTGGAGAATGCTTAACCGATTCAGAAATGAAACCTGGGCTTCTGAAAAAATAGATATGATCTATCTGGATGAAGAAAATATGGCCTGGGCAAAGGAAACCGGGGATCATGAGAATTCTGCAGATGTTGATCTTCATAAAGATGCTTACGGTGCATTGTTGAGCGATGGCGATACGGTGGTGACCACCAAATCGCTGGATGTAAAAGGTTCTACCATAAATGCAAAACTCGGGACCATTGTAAGAAATATCAGGCTTGTGAAAGAAAATACTGAACAGATCGAAGGAAAAATTGATGGTCAAACCATAGTTATCTTAACCAAGTATTTGAGGAAAAAATAACACAAAATATTTCTTGAATTCACTGCGTGAATTTTTTATTGCCACGAATGCACGAATGAGGAAATTTGATCATTCGTGCATTCGTGGCAAATTCTTCTAGTTTTCTAAAATGAATGTTTTTGCTTCTCCTTTGAGTGTCTGATACTCATCGTTGAGTATAAAAGCGTCTCTGTTGAGTATGAAACACTCGGCGATGAATGTTCGATAAACAAATTTGTCAGTCAGAGACTCGGCTGTGAGTATTCGAGACTCAAGCTTGAGTGTAACACTGACAAGTTTGCAGTATTCTATTCTCTTACAATATCAAGGATGCCAACAGGCGAATAAAAATATTGTCCGTCCTCATTCTGTCTATACACTTTTCTTACCACATCCATTCCCTTCACCACTTTACCAAAAGCAGCATAGCCTTGCCGGTCTTCAATATTTTCGCCGCCATAATCCAGGCCCGGCTGATCGCCTACGCAAATAAAGAATTCTGTGCCGGCGGTTCCCGGTGCCAATCTTGCCAATGAGATCACGCCATTCTTGTGCAATATTTTTGTTTGTTGGGTTGTTTCGTGCGGAATGCCTTTTAATTGTGCAGCTAGTTTATTATTTGTTTTCCAGATGCCGCCCTGGATCAATTCTGTTTTAGGTGCATTACTTGGCTGGTTCTCATCATTCAATACCCTGTAAAAAGAACTGCGTTTAAAATATCCTGAATCGATATAAGATAAAAAAGCGGCCACCGTCTTGGGTGCCTGATCGGGATACAATTCAATTTCAATATCACCATATTCTGTTTGAATGGCAATATGCGGATTCTTATATTTTGTTGCACAAGCGCTCAACAAAAAAACAAATACGATAAGAATATTTTTCATGATCCGTTTCATACTATCAAAATTCAAGTTTCTTTCTGTGATAATAAAAATAAAAAGAGCGATATCTCTATCGCTCTTCAATTTTTGTTTATTTAATTTCTGATCATGATTTGCTTCCCCAACTATTTGCCCAACCAACTGCAGCGCCGGTAATAGCAGTTACAACTACGGCTCCCAAGACATCTGCACAAAAAGAATATTTTGAAAGCAGTTGAGTAACTCCGTATGAGGTTAAGTCGTACGACAAAGACATCAATAAACCCAATACTGCTCCTCCCAGAGCTCCGGCAACAACGGAGCTGATATTAGCCCATTTATTATAAATGTAAGAGAGGGTTAATCCGCTGAATATATTTCCAAGAGCCAGGGCCCACCAAACAAATCCACCCATTGGACGGCTAACGTTTGTAGCAAGTCCGGGATGAGCGTCCATATAATTCATCAACAACATACCATAAACTACATAGCCTGCGATAAATGAAGCAATGCCTCCGATAATTCCGGAAACCAGAAATTTTTGAATGTTCATATGCAATCTTTTTAGGGTAATGAATAAAATGCCTCTAACAAAATAGAAATTAGATCTCGTATTTGCAATAGCGGAAGATTGGGTGTGGACAAACTGCGGAGTAATCGCTGTTATGAACGATAATTTCTCTTTCGGCCTTTCTTGAATTTATTTTGAATGATCTCGCTCATGGGTTTTTTGTGCACCTTGCTTTCAACCCAGGAAATAATATCGAGATATGCAAAAGACCTTGTTTCGAAGCGGTTTTTCTCTAGATGCTTAATGCTGTTTAAAAACTTTACCAATTCGGGTTGCAATTGTTTTGGAGAAACGTCAAAGCTGTTCCTTAAAAACTTAAACATTGTTTCTTCCACAACGGTCAGGTTTTTCATCTTGGCCATAAAGCGATACACCGATTTAATTAATGATTCGATGATCTCTGTATTTCCCAGTTCATAATGTGCCATCAGGTGTAATACCCGTGCATAGCATTGCAGGTCGACCCTAAGGTCCATTGGGCCGTTAATTATTTTTTGTAAATAGTCGATCGATGCATTATAGTTGCCGTTTCCGAAATGCAATGTTGCAAACTTGTAATTGAAAACAAGAATTCGGTGCCTGTCTACATACATCGAATATTCCTGCAATTTTCTTTCAATATGCGGGATCAATGCAACGCCTTCTTTAAATGTGCCCTGCATCAGATGCAAATTAATTTTGGCACTGTTGATATAAATAGAAGTATGTGATCTGAAGTTATCATGTTGTTTGGCCGCTTCTGTTTTTGCAAATGCTTCAAACCTTTTGATCGCTTTATCAAAAAGCTGATAGTTGCGCAAATCAAAATGTGCGTTCAATAAATTATGCATTCCCTTGATGAAGTGACCTGTTTCAACGGCTTTCATCTGCGGTTCTTCATCATAGAGATCGATCCATTTCTGACTATATCTATAGTACATCAAAAAATCCTGCCGAATAAAAGCATACCAGCAATAACATTGATAGAGATATAATTTTTCGTAGAATCCATTTACCGCATTTACATCCTGCGGCAATTGATTTTTAAAATATACTTTGATATCTTCTTCATCAATTTCATTTCTTGCATGTCCGTTAATAACATACCATCGATATAAAAGCAATGCCAGATTTGATAAACGTGTAACACGATTGATATGATCGCTGATGGCCAGCGCTTCCTGTGTCATCACTTCTGTTTTATCGGTAGAACTTCTGGTGATGTGAAGCGTTTCGATCTTCTTTTCTAATGAAATTGCCTGTACCAGAAAATTAAATTTCTGATTGGCTTTCGCGATCTCTTTTGCTCTTTCTAAAATGCGAAGGCTTTGCAGTTTCAAGCCTTTATTATACAACAATCTTGCATTGTCTAAATGTTCACTTAATTGCAGGTCTACATTCTCGGTTGTTTTGAGTAAACGAAGACTTGCCAATAATTCTTTATATAAGTGATTTTTTAGATTGGCCAGCTGAGGCTTGGTGACGCCGGGCAATTTTTTGAGCAACAATTTCTCGTCATATTCCGGTAATTTGTCCAAAACATCGAACAATTGGATGATCTTAAGGTCCTGTTTTCCCGAACTTCTTTTGATATAAAGCTTAAAATGGCGCTTTTCCGACTTCTCCAGCGTTAAAACCAATTGAAATAATATGTCGGAAAACCTGTTGGACATGATAGTGATTTTGACCTAAAATACAGTGCCAGTAAGGATTTTAAGAAAACTTTTTCAGTTTTGCCATCAACAAAACAGCAAGATGTTGTTTTGAATCCCATAAAATTGGTCATTACTTTTACATAGTAATTGAGGCAAAAGATATAGCAAGCAATCGTTAGAGCAAAAATCGTTAGGGGCCTTAATTCGAAAACGCAAGCTGCTTAGTCAGCTTTCAACATCAAATTCTAAGAATTTTCATATGGCAAGCAATCGTTAGGGGTCAGTCCGTTTCTACGGAAGGGCCTATTTTTTTATACGGCGGCGCTAAAGTAACTGATTATTTTCTTAATCAAGCATATTCATAAAAAAATCCTGAAACAATTTTCAGGATTTTTTGTTTGGTGTGGTTACCCGACCTGGATTCGAACCAAGACAGTCAGAACCAGAATCTGAAGTACTACCATTATACTATCGGGCAATGAAGCGCGAATTTACGAATTATCGTTTTCAATTAATGAATTGTTGCAATAAAATTATTCTTATTCCATCAAATGCCCCATTCCCAAACCGGGAATCTTCCCTTCTATAGGTGCAAAAAACGCTATGATCTTACGGAAATCCTCTTCTTCTTGGTCAGAAGTATAAAAGGGCTCAGATAATATCAATTTCCGGTTTTTAAAATCAAAGCCAGCCATCACGATCGGAACCTTTGCTCCCTTGGCGATATAATAAAACCCTGTTCTCAACTTATCAACCTTTTGCCTGGTGCCCTCGGGGGACAGGGCCAGAATGAATTTTTTGTTTTGATTGAACAATTCTACAGCTTGTTCTACCAGATTTTGTTTACTGAAACGGTCAACCGGCGTACCTCCTAAAGACTTGAATATAAAGCCGAATGGCCCGTCGAACAGCTCTTTCTTTCCGAAGAATTTTGCATCACTGATCCCTATAACAGATCTGTAAAGCACGCCTATTACAATATCCCATCCACTGGTATGTGGCGCAACAACGATCACACATTTTTTGATCTCTTGCTTAAATCTGGGCTGGGTATCCCATCCAAATAAACGAAGGCTGGCTATTGCAAATAATTTAAACAAGCGTTAAGGGTTTAAGAACTGTCAAGATACTATTTTGTTGATATAAAATGCTGTTTAATCGACCAGTTCTCATTTTTTTATTTTCCCGGATAAATGAAATATTCGCCCTCTTTTAGCGTTATTAATTAGCTATTTTCTAATTAATTTAAGTTTTCCACTAAAAAGAGCGCCTTATGCCTCCCATCAGAACGTTTACAGGATCGGATATTGCCGTAATCATGCAAAACATATCCGGCATCAGAATGATGTTGCCCAATCATGTAAAATTAAAGCCTACTGAAAGAAGAAGTATGTTCAAACTCAATACAAAAAAACAGGCTTTTGTTGAGTCGGCATTAAAGTACATGAAAACAAGACCTGAAACCGTTCCTCCCTTTATTAATGTTCAAACATGCAATAATTACTTGCAATTGTACCACCAATACGAGGAATTGATCTGTGAATTAGAAAAGATCCAGAAATTAATGGACGATGTAAAGCTTCAGCTAGGCAATGAAGTAATGAATATGACAAAAGCTTATTTCCACAATGCCCGATTTGCTTCACAATCAGGCGTTAAGACCGCTGATCCCATCTACCAACAATTAAAGATCAACTACGCCGTAGGCAGAAACAGTAAAAAGAATATTTCTACAGATAAGATCTAGTGTCTCTTTCCTCTTTTACAGGCTTCGGTAAATATTCGTGTAGTGCAGTATTTTTCTGTACAGTTCTTCGGGAACAAAGGGTTTTACTACAATATCATCCATTCCTATATTCTTTGTTTGTGCTTCTCCTTCTTTTGGAAGACTGGCTGTTAGTGCAATGATGGGAATCGTTACGCCGTTTTCGCGCATTATTTTGGTTGCCGTATATCCATCCATTACGGGCATGTGCATGTCCATCAAGATCAGTTGATGACGATTGCTGTCTAACATTTCCAGTGCCTCTTCCCCGTTTCTTGCTACATCAACTGTTGCGCCCCATCTTTCTAAAAACGTTTTTGCTACCAGTATATTCATCTCATTGTCTTCCACTAATAAAATATCGGTATCGATGAGCGGCTTGCTGTCCTCTTCCGGCAGATCATTCAACTCCGGCGTTTCAGATAAGATCGTTTTGCTGATCGGAAAAGATTGTTCAAAATAAAATTCTGAGCCCTTTCCGGGTTCACTGATCAACTGCAATTCGGAGTCCTGCAGTATCAATAATTTTTTACAAATAGCAAGGCCTAACCCTGTTCCGCCAAATCCTCTTGAGGTGCTGGAATCTGCTTGGGTAAACTGATCGAATATGATTTTTTGTTTTTGTTTTTCTATACCAATCCCCGTATCTATTATTCTTATTTTTAGCGTGACCGCATTTTCTGATTGTCCCATAACGATCACTTCTATCAAAACGGATCCCTCTTTAGTAAACTTGATCGCGTTATGAACAAGGTTGTTCAGTATCTGTCCTGTTCTTGTAGGATCACCAATAATTTTTCTGTGCAGCGCCGGATCAATTTTAGAATAGAGTTCAATCCCTTTATCATCAGCAAATGATCTTAATCCCGAAATAATATTTTGAATGATACCGGCGATATCCATATCAATATATTCGAATTTTATTTTGCCGGCTTCTATCTTATTGAAATCCAGAATATCATTTACGATCGACAAGAGGTTCTTTGCAGAAAATAAAAGCACATTCAAATTTTCCTTTTGATCTTCTCTGGGTTTACTTCTCAATAATAAATAAGATAGACCGATCACAGAGTTTAGCGGTGTACGAATTTCATGAGACATCGTAGACAGAAACTCGCTCTTTGCCTGTAATCCTTGCTCAGCTTCATTTTTGGCCTTGTTGAGTGTAAAAGCAAAACGGAAAGAAAGTATCAATGACTGCAAGAAGAAAAATGTAACATAGCCTATAAATAATAATCCTTTTTGAGGGTCAACGATATGAAAATATTCCAGATTGATGATGATGCTGATGATCAATCCAACGGCCGTACTTAACAATGCATAGTTGGCACCAACGCGTTTATATTTTGCTGCCTTGATATACACATAAAAGCTGTATCCTATAAAAAAGAACATCGTTACCAAAAAAGGATTGATAAGCAATGTAAAAATACTGGGCGGAAAAACAAGCGTGATCGCGACAAAGGTTCCGCATAATGCCAGCATTATTTTCACGGTGATCTTGTGAAAATCTTTTGGATACAGTTCTCTTGTGTACAAAGAAAAAAAGCCCACACTCGCAAATAAAGAAAGGTATTCTAAATGCGTGGTAATGGTCCAGGGAATGTTTGGAAAAATAGAATGCAATTCATACAAGCCGGTACCTATGATCCGGTAACTGTATACTATACAAAACATAGAGAAATACAGGATCACTTTATCATGTTTTCCGAAAAGGTATAATCCAAAGAAAAATAATCCTCCCATAAACAAACAACCGGTGAGTAACAGATCAAATGCCGACTCTTTTTCCCTTTGATACATCAGCTCGTTTCTGCTTCCGATTGAAATTTCTTTATAAGGCCCTCCTTTTGAATGCCAAAAGTTTGCGATCTGAAAAATGATGTGTAAGGTATCTGCGGGATTTATTAATTCCACTGTCCTGTCGATCCATTTAGCAACTGATGTTTCTTTACTGGTATCAGGATTTCCATTCGCTGCAAACTCAATTCCATTGATATAGATCCTGTAACAAGAATAAACATCCGGAAGCTCAAGTGCCAGTTTCCCTTTTTCTTTGGGCATCAATACAGTTAGAGTATAGGTTGCGAATCCGGTTGCTGAAAGTTTTTGACCGTTCACCTTCATGTTGTTCCACAATTGAGCAAATGGAACAAAGTCGGGGTTTTCAAATCCCCGTGAAGCAGGTGTTAATAATTTATTCCAATAAAAGCCCCATTCTCCGCTTAGCTCAATTGTTGTTTTTTGCAGATCGATTTTTCTTAGGTCTATAATTCCTTTTTGTGCAATAGGAAGTTCGATATCCTTTTCTGTTGCAAACACAGACCCGGAAACAAATAATATTAAGAGAAGAGTTATGCTACAATAATATTTTTGTAAACCACTATACATAATGATTGGGTTTATTTAATATCAAGGATCACAGAGCTGGTCTGATAATCACAGGAATTGGTTTATTAAATTTATGATGTTCTTTTTAAACATGCTGTATAAAAATTTTCCTGTATATAAAAAGCAAAAGCCCCTCACTTGCGTGAAGGGCTTTTGTAATGTTATAGTTTTTGATCTATTTCTTTTCCAGGAGTTTGAAGAATTGGTCTAACTGTGGCAAAATAACAATTCTTGTTCTGCGATTGGCTGCACGACCCTCGGCTGTGCTGTTATCTGATACAGGTAAATATTGCGCACGACCGGCTGCTGTGATATGTGCGGGATCTAATCCATATTGATCCTGTAATACACGAACAATGGTTGTTGCACGTTTAACGCTCAGGTCCCAATTATCAATTAAAACAGGGCTCTTAAATGGAATACTGTCTGTATGTCCTTCTACCATGAATTCAAGATCGGGCTGTGCCGCTAAAACCTTGGCCACTTTTCCTAAAACAGTTTTTGCCTTGTCTGTTACTTCATAGCTACCGCTTTTGAATAATAATTTATCTGAGATATCTATATACACTACGCTTTTATCAACTTTGATATTGATGTCTTTATCATCCAGATTGCCGATCGCACCTTTCAGGTTCATCACCAACACCATATTCAAACTGTCTTTTCTTGAAATGGAAGACTGAAGGTCTTTGATATACATATCCTTTGCACCAATATTGTCTAAAGATTTTTTAATGCTCTCTGCCTGAGCGCCAGTTACCACAGACATGTCTTTCAATTGATTTAAGACCTGATTATTATTTTGTTTCAGGAAATCGATCTGATTGTTTAAATCCTTGATCTTGCTGTCGGCATCGGCCTTTTGTTTTGTTAACTGACTTGCCTGATCTGAACTTTGTGTTTTACAGGCATTAAGATCTCCCTGCAATTCACGATTTTTATTCTGAACATCAAGATATGCGCCATTTAACTGAGTATATTTTTCTTCTGCCTGCTGTAATTTTTTAGGGCTTACACAGGAAATTGCCAGAACGCTGAACAATGCCATTAAAAGCAAAGGGTAATTAAATTTCATACTATCTTTTTTGAGAATGATTAAAACTTCAAAACGCTTTTTAACCAAGAATATTTTGTGTTACTTATAATATCCGCCCTTTTCAATCTCTTCGCGAACTTTTTCTGGTACCAAATAACGAATTGATTTTCCCTGACTTATGTTTTTTCTGATCATCGTTGCAGATATTTCAAGCAGGGGGGCCTGCAAAACCAATGGCTGATACTCCCTACTAACTGAAAGATCAACTGGATGGCCGGGCCTTTGATAAACAATGATGGGATATTTTTTTTTCAGGATCTCCGGATTCTTCCATTTATCGATGTTTTCAAAACTATCGCTACCCATAATGATCGAAAATTCGTGTTGCGGGTATTTTTCCTCCAGATAAACGAGTGTATCAATAGTATAGGATGGTTTGGGTAATTTGAATTCAACATCCGATACCCTAAGTTGAGGTTCGTCTTCAACAGCAAGCCTTACCAGATAAAGACGTTCATATTCGTTCAATAATACGGTTGATGTTTTAAACGGATTTTGCGGACTAACTACCAGCCAAACCTGCTCAACATCGGAATTGTTTACAATATAATTTGCGATAATAAGATGCCCTGTGTGTATGGGATTAAAGCTGCCGAAATAGAGTCCAATTTTCATTTATATAAATGATTATCAATATTTTACGTCTTCAACAAAAATGCTATTTGCTTCGTTTAACCTTAGGCTTAAACTGTATCCGGCAATGGAAATTGAAATAGGATCTCCCAATGGGGCAATTTGCTCCACTTTTACCAACTCTCCGGGTACACAACCCATCTCCATCAATTTTATAAATATCTCGTCTTTTTCAAAAGATAAAATAGTTGCTCTTTGTCCGATCTTCAATTCGCTTAATCTTTTCATTCAATCATTTATCCCGCAAAAGTAAATTTAGCAATTGGGTTTTTGTTACGAATTTTGGAGCAAGCTTAGATTATGCAAAAGATATTCTTTCATTCAGCAGATAAACCCGCTTCCCGACTGCTTCACAAAACAAAGTTGAAGCAACGGATCGAACAGCTCTTTAAAAAAGAGCAGGTCAAACTTGATTCATTAAACTATGTGTTTTGTTCTGATGAATATCTCTTACAGATCAACCGCGAATTTTTGAAGCATGATTTCTATACCGATATTATCACGTTCGATCTTTCAGAGAAGACGGGGGCTGTTATAGGAGAAGTCTATATTAGCCTCGATCGTGTAAAAGAAAATGCGGCAGCACTGGGCACTATATTTAATGAAGAGCTTTTGCGGGTGGTTTTTCATGGTGCCCTTCATTTATGTGGCTATCGCGACAAGAAGAAGGCCGATATAGAGGAAATGCGTAAAAAGGAGGAGCAATATTTGCGGCTCTATAATAAACAATAAACCAAATGAAAGCAATACTGTTTCACGTGAAACCTTTTTTGCTCTGTTTAATTCTCTTCCCCCTTTTTGGATCTTCTCAAATAAGCACCATTTGGTTAAAAGATAGGGCAGTTCCCATCCCATCTACCATCGATTCTTCTCTATTCATATGGAACGCCCAACAACCCGGCTATGCGAAGCTTTCGGAGCATGCAAAACAATGGCTCTACTGGACCAATTATGCCAGAAAGAATCCACGCCAGTTTTGGGATAGCGCTGTGAGTCCCATTCTTGTCGCCTTTCCCGAACTTTCGGGTAAATATTCCGCCTCCCTTCAAATAGATCTGTATAAAGCAGATCCCCTTCCATTCATTAGTCTGAACACCTCTTTGATACAAACGGCCCAATATCATGCAACTGATATTGCAGTCTCGAATAGTAAGCCCAGTCACAATAGCAGTAACGGCGATGATTTTGCTTTTAGAATGAAGAAAGCTGGGATAATTCATTGTGCAGCTGAAAATATCAGCCTTGGTAATCATAGCATTTTACTTTCTCTGGTCTTGCTCTATCTTGATATTGACCTGCCGGCCCTTGGGCATCGGAAAAATCTCCTGAACCCTAGCTTTTCTGACCTGGGCATTGGTATTTCGGTATTGAGAGACGGTAGTCTTTTTAGTGTCCAGGACTTTTCGTGCACTCAGCAACATTAATTTAAGATAATTGGGGGATGGCTTTCTTTGTGTTTTCTTCGCACCTTCTTGCTACCTGCTTCGGAGTAAGTCCGTTAAATAACGGACTTACTCCGAAGCAGACCAAAAGAAAACAATAAGAAGGTATTAAGGAACCGGGCGCCGGTTAATTCCTCCCTGCAAATAAATAAATGGCTTGGTTCCACGTGAAACAAATTTTTCCGCTTTACGTTAAATCATAAATTCCTTCCAACACGGGGTAGGTTATCTTTGCAGCTTTCTAAAAGAATTTTCATGTTTCCTGATTATGATGTTATAGTTGTTGGTGCTGGTCATGCCGGTTGTGAGGCCGCTGCTGCTGCCGCTAATCTAGGTAGCAAGGTCTTGCTGATCACAATGAACATGCAAACCATTGCTCAAATGAGTTGCAATCCTGCCATGGGCGGAATTGCAAAGGGCCAGATCGTTCGGGAGATCGATGCAATGGGCGGCTATAGCGGTATTGTAACTGATAAAAGTATGATCCAGTTTCGCATGTTGAACAGAAGTAAAGGCCCGGCTATGTGGAGTCCTCGTGCTCAAAATGACAGAATGTTGTTTGCGGCCACCTGGCGTGAAATGCTGGAGAACACCCCTAATGTAGATTTCTATCAGGACATGGTTCAGTCAATCATAATTAAGGATAACCGCGCCTGTGGAGTAGTTACAGGATTAGGGCATTCTATTCGCAGTAAATCTGTCGTGGTAACAAGCGGTACTTTTTTAAATGGTGTTATTCATATTGGTGAGAAGAAGTTTGGCGGAGGTAGGGTTGCCGAAAAAGCGGCAACTGGCATTACTGAGCAATTGGTTGAAATTGGCTTTGAAAGTGATCGCCTGAAAACAGGTACTCCTCCAAGAGTAGATGGAAGAAGTTTGGATTATTCTAAAATGGAAGAGCAGAAGGGAGATGATGAAATTGTTGGTTTTTCCTTCCTTAATACAAATCGAATACTGCCTAGTCAACAGAAAAGTTGTTTTATTACTTATACCAGTCAGAAGGTTCACGATATTTTAAAAACAGGCTTTGACAGAAGCCCCATGTTTCAGGGAAGGATCGAGGGTATTGGTCCAAGGTATTGCCCCAGTATCGAAGACAAGATCAACCGATTTGCCGAAAGAGAAAGACATCAACTTTTTGTAGAACCGGAGGGTTGGAATACTGTAGAGATCTATGTGAACGGTTTCTCTACATCTCTACCGGAAGATGTTCAGGTTCAAGCACTTAGGAGCGTTGTGGGTTTTGAGAACTGCAGAGTATTCAGGCCCGGTTATGCTATTGAATATGATTATTTTCCTCCTACTCAATTAAGACATACATTAGAAACTAAATTAATACAAGGATTGTTTTTTGCAGGTCAGATCAATGGTACAACAGGCTATGAAGAAGCTGCCTGCCAGGGATTGATGGCTGGCATTAATGCACATCAAAAAGCAAGGGAGCTAGAACCCGTAATTCTTAAAAGAAGTGATGCTTATATCGGAGTTTTAATAGACGATCTTATAAGTAAAGGAACCGAAGAGCCTTATAGAATGTTTACCAGTCGGGCAGAATTCAGGACCTTACTACGTCAAGACAATGCCGATCTGCGATTAACCGAGTTAAGTTATCGTCTTGGTTTAGCCTCACAGGAAAGAATGGAAAATGTTCTTTCTAAAAAGGAGAGTACGACTAAAATAAAATCTTCTCTATTTGACTTAAACGTTGAACCCGGAGAGATCAATCCATATTTAGAAAGCCTTGGTTCAGCTACTATTACAGAAAGACAAAAAATTAGCAAGCTCATTCTTCGCCCCAATGTTTCACTCCCTTCCTTAATACAACATGTTCCATCACTAGCTGCAGCTTTGGATGGCTATTCGCAGGATAGTATTGAACAAGCAGAGATACAGGTCAAGTACGAACGCTATATAGAAAAAGAACAAGAAATCGTAATACGAATGAGTCAATTGGAAGAATTGCTCATACCGGATTCATTCGACTATGATAAAGTTTCGGCTTTATCCAACGAAGCACTTCAAAAATTTAAACGCATCAAACCAAGAACACTTGGGCAGGCGGGCAGAATAAGCGGTGTTAACCCTAGTGATGTTCAAATACTTATGGTTTTCATGGGTCGCTGATTTTTTAGTTAGACATTTCACCTCTTAATTATTATTCTTCGCCGAAAATATGATGAAAGGTTTTTGCCTTTCAATCATTTCTGTAGCTTTAATGCTTTCCAAACTAACTTAACACTATGAGAAAAATCAAGCTCCTGATTTCCGGGCTGCTCTTTGTATCGTTGATACAGGCTCAGGAAACATTTCCAGTGAACGGTGTTGCCGACAAGCGCTCCGGAACTTACGCTTTTACAAATGCTACTATTGTAAAAGATGTTCAAACAACATTACAAAATGCCACACTCGTTATTAGTGATGGTAAAATTGTTGCTGTTGGAACCAATCTAAGCATTCCTAAAGATGCCGTTGTTGTAGACTGTAAAGAAAAATATATCTATCCTTCCTTTATAGATATTTACAGCGACTACGGTGTTGCAACACCTCAAAGAAATGCAGGCGGATTCAATTTTAATGCTCCTGCACAACTTGGATCCAACACAAAGGGTGCTTATAACTGGAATCAGGCCATTAAGCCTGAGACAGATGCTTCAAAATTATTTGCTGCCGATGACAGCAAAGCAAAACCTCTTCGTGAGATCGGATTCGGAACAGTACTGACACATGTGAAAGACGGAATAGCCAGAGGGACAGGAGCTGTTGTTACACTTGCAACCGCAAAAGACGGGTTCAAAGAAAATCTGATCCTGATAAAAGAAAAAGCATCTGCAAACTATTCATTCAATAAAGGAGCTTCTTCTCAAAGTTACCCGAGTAGTGTTATGGGAAGTATTGCATTATTAAGACAAACTTATTTAGACGCACAATGGTATAAAACAAAACCATCGAAAGAGGGGATCAATTTGTCCTTACAGGCATTTAATGACAATCAATCTCTTCCGCAGATTTTTGAGGGAGATGATAAATGGTCTGATCTACGTGCTGATCGCGTTGGTGATGAATTTGGTGTTCAATATATCATTAAGGGTGGTGGAAATGAATACCAAAGGATCGCAGAAGTTGCAGCAACAAAAGCAACTTATATTCTTTCATTGAATTATCCGCAGGCTATGGATGTGGAAGATCCCAATGATGCAAGATTGGTTTCTTTGTCGGATATGAAACATTGGGAATTAGCACCTACTAATCCCACAGCTTTCGAAAAAGCTAATATTCCTTTTGCTTTAACTGCAGCAGACCTGAGAGATCCTAAACAATTTCTTACCAATCTTCGCAAAGCAATTGATATGGGCTTAAGTGAAAACAAAGCTTTGGATGCTTTAACTAAAACGCCCGCTTCTTTATTAAATATCTATGATAAGGTTGGTAGTCTTGAAGTTGGCAAATTGGCCAATTTCTTAATTACAAGCGGCCCGGTCTTTAATGAAAAAACAGTTCTGCTGAATAACTGGATACAGGGAGAAAAATATGCTGTGAAAGAAGACGGCTGGAATGACGTAAAAGGAAATTATAGTTTAACGATCAACTCACCTGTTGGTACGATCAATTACACGCTCGATGTTAAAAGCGCAGCTGTTGCCAATGTAATTGGAAAAGATACTTTAACAGGAAAATTCAGCTTTGATGGAAAGATCGTAAAACTTAGCTTCTCCACAACGCCAACAAGAAGGCCGCAAATGGGTGCAGGTGGTGCGGGCAATTTTGGCGGACAAGGTGGTGCTGCCGGATTTGGTGGAAGAGGTGGTAATCCAAGCCAGTTTCGTCTAAGCGGTTTTGTAAACGGAGACAGCTGGAACGGTAATGGTGAAGATACCGCAGGTAATAAAATTACGTGGACAGCTAAATTTACAAATACTACAACAGCATCTGATTCTACAAGAAAGAGACCTGCCATGGCTCAAAAACTCGCAAAAGTAACTTATCCGTTTGACGGATATGGTTGGGAAGAAATGCCTAAACAGGAAAACTTATTGATCAAAAACGCTACGGTTTGGACCAATGAAAAAGATGGTATTTTGGAAAACACTGATGTATTGGTCAAGAACGGTAAGATCGCAAAGATCGGAAAAAACCTGTCTGACGAATCTGCAAAAATAATTGATGGAACAGGTAAACATTTAACCGCGGGTATCATTGACGAACACTCTCATATTGCCGCTGCTTCTATTAATGAAGGAGCTCAATCTGTAACCTCAGAAGTAAGGATCGGTGACAATTTAAATCCTGAGGACATTAATATCTATCGCCAATTAAGCGGTGGTGTTACTTCCTCGCATATTCTTCATGGTTCTGCAAATACGATCGGCGGACAAACACAATTAATAAAATTGCGTTGGGGTGCAAATGATGATGATCTGAAATTCAAGGGTGCTGATCCTTTTATCAAATTTGCCCTAGGTGAAAATGTGAAACGAACCACATCCCAGAATAATAATCGTTTCCCGGATACAAGAATGGGTGTTGATCAAGTTCTGGATGATGCGTTTGCAAGAGCAAAAGATTATGAAGCTGCCATGAAAGCAGATCCGAAAGGAAGAAGAGATCTTGAGTTGGATGCATTGGTTGAGATCTTAAATAAGAAAAGATTCATTACTTGTCACTCTTATGTGCAAAGCGAAATAACTTCTGCAATGCGCATTGGAGATAAATATGGTTTTAAATTCAACACCTTCACACATATTCTGGAAGGATATAAGGTTGCCGATAAAATGAAACTGCATGGTTCTAATGCTTCTACTTTCTCTGATTGGTGGTATTATAAACAAGAAGTTATTGATGCAAATGCATACAATGCGGCCATCATGCAAAAAGTGGGTTTGAATGTTTGTATCAATTCTGATGATGCAGAACAGGCTCGCAGATTAAATCAGGAAGCCGCTAAAACTATCAAATATGGTGGTATCGGTGAAGAAGATGCTTTGAAAATGGTTACGTTGAATCCTGCAAAAGCTTTGCACGTTTCTGATCGTGTAGGCAGTATCAAAGCGGGCAAAGATGCAGATCTGGTATTATGGAGTAACCATCCTTTAAGCATTTATGCAAGTGCAGAAAAAACAATTGTTGATGGTATTGTTTATTTCGACAGAACAAGAGATCTGGAATTACGTAAGAAAATTTCTTCTGAAAGAAATCGTCTTGTACAAAAAATGTTGGGCGAAAAGAGAAGCGGTGCTCCAACTCGTCCTGCAGAGCCTAGCTGGCAGGTTATCTTAAGTTGCGGCGATCATGATCATCACGATGGATTGATCACGGTTGATGTAAGTACAGACGAAACTATTAACAATTAAAAAGAACAATCATGAAGAAAATATCTTTAACTATATCATCCTTATTCCTGTTAACGGCTTTTGTTGTTGCACAGGAAACCGTTTATCCGGCAAAAGAATACAACGGACTATTATTCATTACCAACGGAACTGTGCATGTTGGTAATGGAGAAGTGATCGAGAATGCAACCGTACAGATCAGCAAAGGCAAGATCGTAAAAGTGGGGAAAGACATTGCCATTCCTGTAGACGATGTAAAGGTGATCGATGCAAAAGGAAAACAAGTGTATCCCGGTCTGATCTTATCTTCTTCTGATCTTGGTTTGAAAGAGATCGCCAATGGCGTAAGAGGAAGTAATGATTATCAGGAAATTGGGGAATTTAATCCGAGTGTTCGTTCGGTGGTTGCTTATAATACCGATTCAAAAGTTACCGGAACTTTAAGAGCTAACGGAATTTTATTCGCAGGAATAACGCCCGAAGGAGGAATTATCAGTGGAACATCTTCTGTTGTTCAATTAGATGCCTGGAATTGGGAAGATGCTGCATATAAATATGATAACGGTGTTCATTTAACGATGCCTAGTTTCATTCAGCGCTTTGGAAGAAGAGGCGGTGGTGGACCCCCTCCCGGATTGGCAGGAAGATTTGGTGCAGGCGCTGATGCAACAGACCCAACTAAACAGGCATTAGAAAAAGTAGAAGAAATAAAGTCCTTCTTCCGCCAGGCTAAAGCCTATTTACAAGAAGCTTCACATAAAGAAACCAATTTGAAATTTGAAGCAACAAAAGGTTTGTTTTCTAAAAAACAAAAATTATTTGTTCATGCCGATCAGGTAAAACAAATGCTGGTAGCAATTGACTTTGAAAAAGAATTTGGTTTTGATGTTGTGATCATTGGTGCAAGCGAAAGCTTTCAAATTGCCGATCTGCTAAAAGCAAATAATATCTCGGTTATCTTAAATCAGGAACATGCATTACCCGCAACAGAAGATGATGATGTTGATCAACCATACAAGACCCCGGCTACCTTACAAAAAGCAGGAGTGTTGTTTGCGCTGAATGATACACATGATGAAAGCCGTTATCGCAATCTTTCTTTTAATGCAGGAACTGCCGCGACTTATGGTTTAACCAAAGAACAGGCATTACAGGCCATCACCCTAAATGCTGCAAAAATTTTAGGAATTGATGATAGGACAGGAAGCATTGAAGCAGGCAAAGACGGAAATATTGTTGTTGCCGATGGAGATATTTTAGATATGAAAAGCAGTAATGTTGTGTACGCGTTTATTCAGGGCCGCCAAGTGAGCTTGGATAATAAACAAAAGCAACTCTACGAAAGATATAAGTACAAATACAGTATCAAATAAAATTAAAAAGCCCCGATCATAATGATTCGGGGCTTTTAGTTTTTCAGGGAGGGGCAAAATATATTTCTACTTCTGTTTTTTAAAGCCGAGACAAAATTATGCCTCTTCAATTTTTTTAAACATGACGAATGTTAGTCTATCTAATTTCAAATAGGTAAAATGATTCTTTTAGTTACCTTAGCTTCATGCAGAAAAAACTATTCTTACTTGATGCTTTTGCGCTGATCTTTCGCGCGTATTATGCATTGATCCGGAATCCGCGGATCACATCAAAAGGGAAAAACACCAATGCTCAATTTGGCTTTACCAATACTTTGTTTGATCTGATCAATAAAGAAAAACCAACGCATTTGGCTGTTTGTTTTGATGTGGCAGGAAAAACGGAAAGGCATGCTGATTTTGCGGATTATAAAGCTAACAGGCAAGAAGCACCCGAAGATCTCTTGGCGTCTATTCCTGATATAAAGAAGATCATTGAAGGATTCAATATTCCCGTAATTGGCGTAGAAGGTTATGAAGCAGATGATGTGATCGGTACATTGGCCTGGGAAGCACATGATGCTGGCTATGAAGTTTTTATGGTTACACCGGATAAAGACTATGGACAATTGGTAAGAGACGGTATCAATATTTATAAACCCGCATATCAGGGTGGTGATGTTGAAATAATGGGGCCTAAAGAGGTTTGCGCAAAATGGGATATTGAAAGAGTTGATCAGGTGATTGATATATTAGGATTGATGGGAGATGCTGTTGATAATATTCCCGGTATTCCCGGTGTAGGAGAAAAGACTGCTGCAAAATTGCTGAAAGAATTTGGGACACTTGAAAATGTATTGGCAAATGCCGATACCATCAAAGGCGCACTGGGTGAAAAAGTAAGGGCCGGAAAAGAGAGTGCCATCATGAGTAAGAAATTAGCAACAATAATTACAAAATCACCCGTAGAGTTTCACGAAGAAAACTTTAAATTAAAAGAATGGAATAAAGAAACGCTGAAAGAGGTTTTTGCAGAATTGGAATTTAAAACACTGGGAAAACGAATATTGGGTGAAGACTTTAATATGTTTCAGTCTGCTCCGGTAGGTGTTCAAACTGATCTATTCGGAAATACGGTTGAAACAAAAAAATCAGAGCAAAAGAAAACCGATATAATTGAAGAGTCGCTGACCCCGGGATTAATTGCAGCGCAAAATATCGGTAATACAAAGCATAATTATATGCTTGTAGATACTGAAGAAAAAATTAAAGCGCTTGTTGCTGACCTTCTAAAACAAAAAGAACTCTGTTTTGATACAGAAACAACCAATATCGATGCAAATGAAGCCGAATTGGTTGGAATGAGTTTTGCTTTCTTAAAAGGTGAAGCATATTATATTCCTTGTCCTGCAGACAGGAAATCAACAGAAAAAATATTGGGGTTGTTTTCTTCATTATTCAACTCTACAGAGATCACCTGGATAGGACAAAACTTAAAATATGATCTGTTGGTCTTGAAGTGGTACGGTGTTGAACCGAAGGGAAATATTTTTGATACTATGTTGGCCCATTATGTAATAGAGCCAGATGGCAAACGCAGTATGGATTTGCTGAGTGCTCAATATTTGGGTTATGAGCCCGTACACATTGATGAATTGATCGGTAAGAAAGGAAAATCACAGGGTAATATGCGTGATGTTGAGATCGAGAAAGTAAAAGAATATGCTGCTGAAGATGCAGACATTACGCTACAACTAAAACATGTTTTCACGCCACTGCTTAAAGATAAAGAAGTGCAAGGTGTTTTTGAAGAGGTTGAAAATCCTTTGGTGAAAGTGTTGACAGATATGGAATTTGAAGGAATAAAAGTGGATGTATCCTTTCTGAATGATTACAGTAAAGAACTGGAGAGGGAAGCCAAAAAATGTGAAGAGAGTGTTTATCTCCAAGCCGGTGTTCGCTTCAATCTGGCCTCTCCAAAACAATTGGGAGAAGTGCTGTTCGATAAATTACAAATAGATCCAAAAGCAAAAAAAACAAAGACGGGACAATATGCAACCGGCGAGGATGTTTTATTAAAACTTGCACATCAGCATAAAATAGTTGATGATATTTTAGGGTTCAGGGAGTTGACAAAACTAAAGTCAACCTACGTAGATGCGCTTCCTCAAATGATCAATTCAAAAACCGGACGCGTACACACTTCTTATGCTCAGGCAGTTGCAGTTACCGGAAGGCTAAGCAGCAATAATCCCAACTTGCAAAATATTCCGGTAAGAACAGATCGGGGAAGAGAAATAAGAAAGGCATTTGTTCCCAGAGACGAGAATCATGTTTTGGTGAGTGCAGATTATTCTCAGATCGAATTAAGAATCGTTGCTGCCATTAGCGGCGATCCAAACATGTGTGAAGCATTTAAACAGGGAAAAGACATTCATACAGCCACAGCATCGAAAGTTTATAATGTAACCGATGCAGATGTTACAAAAGAAATGCGTTACAAGGCTAAGAGTGTAAACTTTGGGATCATTTATGGTCAAGGCGCATTTGGATTGGCAGAAAACCTCGGCATTTCGCGAACAGAAGCGAAAGAGATCATTGATAATTATAAGAAAGAATTCTCCGGCATTACTCAATACATGGATGATACCATCAATTTTGCAAAAGAAAATGGGTTTGTGCAAACTTTGATGGGAAGAAAAAGATGGTTAAAGGACATTAACTCCTCTAATTTTACGGTCAGGGGTTTTGCCGAACGCAATGCCATCAATTCTCCGATTCAGGGAACAGCGGCAGATATGATAAAACTGGCGATGATCAAAATTCACCATGCCATGAAAAAAGAAAAGTTGCGGTCTAAGATGCTATTGCAGGTTCACGATGAGTTGGTGTTCGATGCTTTACATGAAGAGTTAGAAGTTTTAAAACCGCTGATCTTAGAAAACATGAAAATGGCTTTGTTATTACCCAATGATGTTCCTGTTGAAGCAGAGGTGGGTGTTGGTAAAAACTGGTTGGCGGCACATTAATTAATCGTTTAAATATCTATATGACTAACGAAGAACTCATTCATCGCTTTTATGGGGCTTTTCAAAAATTGGATTACAAAACAATGCAGGACTGTTATCGGATCGATGTTGTTTTCTCTGATCCCGCTTTTGGCTTATTGCAATCAGGAGAGCCGCAGGCGATGTGGGAAATGCTGTGTACAAGAGCTGCTGATTTTACGCTCACTTATGGAAATATACAATTGATCGACGATGAGTATGCAAGCTGCGAGTGGAAAGCAAGCTATCTATTTTCCGCATCTAAAAGACCCGTGGTAAATAAAATAAAAGCTCACTTTAAGATCGTAGATGGTAAAATAACAGAACACACAGATCAATTTAATTTATATAGCTGGGCAAGGCAGGCGTTTGGAGTTTCCGGATATTTATTTGGATGGACTTCCTGGATGCAAAATAAAATACAGCACAATGCAAGAATAAGCCTTAGTAATTTTATGAAAAACAATTAATCTATTTTTTCTTATAAATAGGGACTGTGCTGCAGGGCTCGCCGTACATGATACTTTTAACGAATGGCCTGAGCTTGTTGGTTATTTCAACGTAGGCAGATTCGGGAATGCTAACTTCTCCACAACCCTTTACAACAACTCTTTTATCTAGATATTCCTCGCCTTTTACTTCGTTTATTTTTTTTATCAGTATTGTTTCAATTAATTTTTTTTCATCGCCGAATACAACTTCTTTCGCAATGGGTTGTAAATAAGTAGCAGCAAGCATATTTGCCCACATTGGAATGATGGCATCTGCGCTACAGGAGATAGCGACATATTTATCTCTATAAATTTCCCAGTCAGTTGTTTGTAAAGCAGCCCTATAGTCTTTCTCTTTTAAGATCAATCCCATAAAAAGGAAATCCTTCAGGTCAAATATTTTGATTTCGCCTTTGGGATAAAAATCTTCTAGATCAAAACTGATCAATCCGCTTTCGGCAACTTTATTTACAAATGTTTCTTCCATTGATGCAAAAGTACAATTTGATTTTTTTATCTGCTTTCGGTTTGCGTAAAAGAAAAAGCCACTTCAAAATAGAAGTGGCTTTATTATTTTATTTTCTATTTTATTAATAGAATTTACTTCTGTAATCTTTAATAATGGCAGATTTCCGTAAAGCATCAGAGCCTCTGTAAATCGCCATTCTCTGACTTTGTAAAACACTTTGTTTTACTGTTTCAGTGTTTTCGTTTGAGTTTGCTTTTGCTCCTATGTTTTCAACCCTAATTGCAAACACTCCCGAAACACCCGCAACAGCATCAGTTACTTTTCCTTTGTTAGCTGCGTTGAATGCGGTTCCTGTAAATTTAGCATCGTTTCCTACACCCGGTATAAAAGGGTTACTGAATAATAAGGTATCGGCTTTTTGTACAGCCGTTCCGGTGCTTGACGCCAGCGCTTCTAATGTATTTCCTTTAAACTTGTTGTCGATTAATTGTTTTGCTTTCTTTTCGTTCCTTACAATTGGCTCGATAGTAGAACGTAACACTTGTGCGGGTGGTAATCCCGGTTTGATCACTGAAGTAACTATTGATACAACATACTTGTCTCCAATTCTGATGGGTTGATCATTTACATCCCCAGCTTCGTGATCATAAACCCAGCGTACCAATTGACGGCTTTCGCCCAGTCCCTGAATATTAAAATCATTTTCCTTTAGTTCTCCAGAAAGAGCCCATTGCTTATTTAGCTTGGCTGCATTTTCATCAAATTGCTTTTTATTTCTGCTTGTACCAGCAAACTGAGCCGCTGCTGTATTTGCTGCAGCATCTGTTTCGTTGCTTACAACTATTTGTTTAGCGAGATATGCAATTTTATAGGCAGGACCAGAACCCTTTTGTCCTAAAACCTCTACATAATGAAAGCCATATTCTGTTTGAATGACACCTTTAGACCCAACCGGTTTATCAAAAGCGAAATCATTGAACGCCGGAACCATTCTTGCAGAAGCAAAATAATCATATACTCCGCCCTTGGATTTATTTCCGTCATCAGAAAATTTAGCGCAAACTGAATCAAAATTCTTTCCGCTCTTTATTGCTGCTTCAACGGTATCCATTATTTTTCTGGCAGCACTATCATCTCTAACTCTAACCAATGATCCGGAATTGGGATCCTGTTGATGAGTAGAAACTAAGATATGGCGAACTTTTACAGAGTCGGGAATTTGTTTTGCCCCAACTAATTTTGCCAAAACAAAAGTATTCCCATCAACATAAGGACCATATATTCCACCAACAGGAACCTTTGTAATTGAATCGATGCTCTTTTGTTTAATTTCTTTTCTGCTTACATAACTATTATAGAAAGGCGCTTCGGTTGCATTCTTTGAAAAGAAAGCAGTAATATCTGTAGTTCCGGCAAATTCATTTTTTAAAGTTGCCAATTGGTTAATGGCGGCAGCAGAATCCGAAGCGCTTGCTGTTGCATCAAAACTCACAAAAGCAATTGACCTGGCTTCTTCTTCTCTTTCATATTCCTTAGTATGCTTTTTTGCATAACTCATAATTTCATCATCACTCACTTTAGCAGAGCTGTCTGAGATCGTTGTATATGGTACAAAAACATAAGAAACAGAGGAAACCAAATTATTATCTGCGATTTGTTTTTCCACCATCCATTTAGGAACATATAAAGCCTGTTGCAACATGGCCTGGTACTTACTATTCAACGCCTGAAGTAATGCAGGTTGAATATATGCATCAATAATGCCGGCCTGTTGTTCAGTGTTCTTTGATTTCTTTATTTGTGCAAATGCCTGTTTGGCTTTTTCTACATCAAATACTCCGGTCTGAGGATCAGTAAATTCTCTTTTCAAAGGAGAATTATCGCCGAAAATAATATCATTCAGTTCTTTTGAAGAGATGGACAAACCCAATTTGTCAAATTCCTGTTGCATTACTATAGTGGTAACTTCCTGATTCCAGAGTTGGCCAATGAGTTGTTCCCGTTGTTGGCCTTTTCCATACATCAATAACTTTTGTTCGAAATCAACACGTTCGATCTTTTCCCCGTTTACTTTACCGATGGTTGTATTATTAGAAACACCACTTCCTCCGCGACGAACACCGTCTTGTAGGATAAAAGCAATAAGGGCTAATGCAATAATGGCAAAAACTATCCAGGCACCCTTGTCACGAATTCTTTGAATAACAGACATATAATTTATATTAAAAAGTACAATTAAAGGATGGCAAAAATAGGGGAATCTTGCTATTGAACAAATTGTGGAAAAAATAAGGAAAGTTCCACCCCTTCTGATTTTAATCGGAAAGATTGAAACAATTTTAAATTTCTCTCCAATTAGCGGTTTTAGAGGCTTCAAATTTTTTTCCCCACTGCCTTGTGTATAAGGCCTATTTCCTGTGCAAAAATCGTCTTTTTAACTTTCGGCCGGGTGCAAAATAAAAGAATAACTAAAGTGATTTTGCCTGTTTTTCAATTTCTCACAGAAAACAACACCATTTAAGTACTCATAACAAACAGTGCATAACGGGTGAACTATACGTTATTGTAAAAATTACCAAACTTATTAACCCCTGTTAAAAAACACACAATAATCAAGACAGACTTATAAAATATTGCTGAATAAAATGTTAGTTAAGGTGTATAACCTTCATATAATTAACTTTGTGTTTTGTGCGTAACTAAGTTATCCCGATATACACACCCCTAATAGTAGTATTGGTTTTATATAAATGTATTATTAAAGAATTATTACAAGGTTTATGAACATTACAACAGCAAAACAAAACATAGAAACAAAAGGTTTTTTAGAGATGGATGTAAATCCTTCGTTAGATTTGTTTGCAGAAATTGAAAAATTAAAAAAACAAAAAAATGCCATCATTCTCGCACACTACTACCAGGAACCCGATATTCAGGATGTGGCAGATTTTATCGGTGATAGTTTGGGGCTTGCACAAAAAGCAGAGCAAACCGATGCAGCAATTATTGTTTTTGCCGGTGTGCATTTCATGGCAGAAACAGCAAAGATTTTAAATCCTTCAAAAAAAGTTTTATTACCGGATCTGAAAGCCGGATGTTCTTTAGCTGATAGCGCTCCCGCTGATCTATTTAAAAAATTCAAAGAAAAACATCCGGATCATTTAGTTATTTCCTATATCAATTGTTCCGCAGAAATTAAAGCATTGAGTGATATTATCTGTACTTCATCAAACGCAGAAAAAATAATAGAAAGTGTACCGAAAGATCAGCCAATTATTTTTGCACCTGATAAAAATCTAGGTGCATATTTAAATAAAAAGACCGGAAGGAAAATGTTGTTATGGAATGGAGCATGTATGGTTCATGAAATTTTCAGTCTGCAAAAAATAACCAAATTAAAGATCCGTCACCCCGATGCTAAATTTATTGCACATCCGGAATGCGAGGAAACTGTTTTGAATATCGCAGATTTTATAGGAAGTACAACACAGTTATTAAAATATTCACAATCAGATAAAGCCAGAGAATTTATTGTAGCTACAGAAACAGGAATTTTGCACGAGATGCAAAAAACAAATCCATTAAAAACGTTTATTCCTGCGCCTCCAAATAATAGTTGTGCTTGTAATGATTGTCCGCACATGAAATTAAATACACTTGAAAAATTATTTCTCTGCATGCAGTATGAATTACCGGAAATACTAATGGAAGAAAAATTAAGGATAGCTGCAAAAAAACCTATTGATAGAATGCTGGAAATTAGCCGCGCAGCGGGATTGATAGGTTAATTATTTCACTCATTCTCTCTTTCAGTTCATTAATGCTTTATCTTTATACGAACCCTATAACGATTGTATTTTCAATAATTTATTTTAAAATAACCACATGAAATTCAGTGCACAACAAATAGCCGGCCTGCTTAATGGTGTGATCGAAGGAGATGATTCTGTTTCAGTAACAAAGCTTTCAAAAATTGAAGAAGGAGAAGCCGGATCTATTTCTTTCCTCAGCAACCCCTTGTACACACAATATATTTATAACACAAAAGCTTCTATTATAATTATTAATAAAGATTTTGAATTAACAGGTCCGGTGAGCGCAACATTGATACGTGTTGAAAGTGCACAAAGCGCATTTGGAAAATTATTGGAATTATATAATCAGGTCAAGTTGAATAAGGTTGGGATTTCTAAATTATCCTTTATTTCAGAATCTGCAACCATTGGTGAAAATATTTATGCAGGAGAATTTTCATTTGTTGGAGAAAATGTCAAGATCGGTGCTAATGTAAAGATCTATCCTCAGGTTTATATTGGTGACAACTCGGTGATTGGCGAAAACACCACATTATTTTCCGGCGTAAAGATCTATTCGGAAACAATCATCGGGAAAGACTGCATCATTCATTCCGGAACAGTAATAGGTAGTGACGGATTTCGTTTTGCTCCCGAAAATCCGGAAGGGATGAAAAAAATTGCCCAGATTGGAAATGTAATAATTGAAGATGATGTGGAGATCGGCGCCAACTGTGCTATTGATAGGGCCACGCTGGGCTCTACCATCCTGCGCAAAGGCGTGAAGTTCGATAACCTGATTCATATCGCACACAATGTTGAAGTAGGCGAGAATAGCTTCCTGGCGGCTTGTAACGTTGTAGCAGGATCAACAAAAATCGGAAAGAATTGTATGTTCAGCGGACAGGTAGGAATTGTTGGCCATTTACAAATTGCAGATAACACGATTGTTACAGCACAATCCGGCCTTTCTAAATCCATCAGCAAAACAGGACAGGTTATTTCGGGATCTCCCGGATTTGAAGCAGCTAAATACAGAAAAGCGTTTATTCATTTCAAAAATTTAGAATCGATCGTTCAGCGAGTAGATAATTTGGAAAAACAAAACAAAAAATAAAAAAAGGGCGCAAATTTTAATTTGCGCCCTTTTTGTTTTAGGGTAACCAAACTCCTGCATCAACAAATCTTATTTTTTGGGCAATCTTGATCTTAATGTTGCGATCGGCATATCAATTTGCCTCCCGATCGGCTTTCCGGCACGATAAGTAATTACTTTGATCATTGATGCGTCTTTTGGAACCGATAAAGCCGTTGAATATTTAGGGTAATAATTATCAGGATTCGAATTATCCCAACTGTAATAAATATCTAATCCCTCAACCTCTGTTGAAAGTATAATTTGCAATGAATCATTTGATTCTTTTCTTTTTACATCAAATATAGGGTCGAACATTGAGCGTGCATATTTTACATGCTCAATATCCATTCTCTCAAAAGATGATTCTACTCTTTTTGAAAAATCGTTCCAGTTCTTTTTCTCTTTTTCGCTCCATAAACATTCGGCAATGGCAAGGCTTCTGGGCCAAAGCATATATTGTAAATGTCTTGTGTTATAAATCTGTTCTGTCCATAAATTTGCCTGACCGCCTTTTATAAATTTAGGGTCAACACCATCCGGTACCGGATCAAAAGAATAAGCAGTCTTTAATCGCAATGTTGCATAAACCGGAGGCTCGATGATCCGATCACCCTGCATATAATCGAGATAAGCAAATGTGGTTGGACTCATCACAACATCATGCCCTAATTTGGCAGCTTCAATGCCACCTTTAATTCCTCTCCAACTCATCACTGCGGCATTTGGAGCCAATCCGCCTTCGAGGATTTCATCCCAGCCAATAACTTTTTTTCCTTTCGATTCAACAATTTTTTCAACTCTCTTTTCAAAATAGCTTTGCACCTCTTCCATTGTTTTCAATCCTTCTTTTTGCATCAATAATTTGATGGCATCGCTTTTCTCCCAAAAATTTTTAGCACACTCATCGCCTCCGATATGAATAAATTCGAAAGGAAATAATTGAGCAAGTTCAGTAAACACTTTATCTAAAAAAGGATATACTTTTTCATTAGCGGGACAGAGTGTATTATCTACCAAAGCAGTAAAACCACCCTGATGCCAGTCCATTATTTTTTCGCCGGAACGAACGCGGTAATTTTCTGCACCGGGTGTGCAAGACAATTCCGGATAAGAGGCAATTGCAGCAAGACTGTGACCGGGAATATCAACCTCGGGCAAAATATTTATAAATCTTTCTTTTGCGTAGGCTACTATTTCTTTAATATCATCCTGCGTGTAAAAACCACCAAAAGATTTTGGTTCATCTGCTGTTGGTGCAGAAAACCCCCCGAACGTTCCTATTTTATTTACATTCCACGAACCAACTTTAGTAAGATTGGGCAAACTTTTTATTTCAACTCGCCAGCCCTCATCATCGGTTAAATGCCAGTGCAGTAAATTAAATTTATACTTCGCCATATTATCTATAAAATCTTTGACCTCTTGTTTGCCAAAGAAATGACGGCTCACATCAAACATTAAACCGCGCCACGCAAAACGAGGCTGGTCAATGATCTCCACACAAGGAATACTCCAGGAAATATTTTTAACTGCCGACTTGTTCTCAATTTCTTTCGGTAATAATTGTAATAATGTTTGGGTTCCGTAAAAAAGTCCGGCGGGCTTGTTGGCAGAAATAACGATTCCCTTTTGTGACACAGAAAGCTTATATCCCTCATCACCGATATTTTTATCGGCAACTGAAAACAGTTTTAATTGGATGTTAGTCGGAGCAATATTTTTATTGATAGATATTTTAAATCCAGTAGGTACTCCTAATGCTTTGGATAATTGTGCCGCAACATTTACAGCATCTTTATTTTCTCCCGAAACAGCTATCAAAATATTATCGTGTAAAGAATAAACGCCCGGTTGTTTGATAACAGAAGCGGGAATTGGCGTAAGCAATTTCTCTGTTTGGGCAAAAGAGGAAAAGATAAAAAAGAACAAAATGAAAGAAAGAAAGAACTTTTTCATAAATAAGATTTAATAAGAATAGAAGCAAAGCTAATATATAGTTAGGTTTGATAAAAAAAGGAACGTTATAAGATCCAACCAAAAAACAGACAGACTAGCACAATAAAAGGTGCAGGAATTTTAGAGAAAGACAAAAGAAGAAAAGTTGCAAGAATAACCCCAATATCATAAAAACCAGAAAGCTCCCCCTTCCATAATTCCACAAAAACAATATCCTTCATCAAATAAAATGTAGCACCCGCCATGATACCAACTACGGCAGAATTTATTCCCTCAAGGGATCGATAAATTGCCGCATACTTTTTTAAATTATTCCATACGGGGTAAAAGAATAAGACCAACAGGGCGCTCGGTAAAAAAATTCCGATGGCGCCGAGAAAACAACCCAGCAGCTGCAACGAAAAAACGTTTTCTGTTCTCATTACCATTCCCCCCGTAAATGCGCCGATAGAAAAAACAGGTCCAGGTATAGCACGAACCATTCCCGATCCGGTAAGGAAGTCTTCCTTATTCATGCGCAATACATCACGTTTGTTATTCAGCACGTTTTTAGTTTCCGGTCTTGTAACATATTGCTCATACATCATTGGCATTAAAACATCGCCACCGCCAAAAACAAGGCTTCCGAAACGATAGGTGTTCTCAAATAAATTAAAAGCCTTTCTGTTTTTCCAGTTTTCTTTAGTTGCCGTTTCGGATAAATACCCCGCAATTGCAAACAGTGAAATAAAAATGAGCATATTGCCCCATTTAATTTGTTTGGGCTTCTCCCCGTGCTGCGGAATGCGCCTGTCGCTGATATTAGTAATAATACCGGCCAGAACGATCAATGCGGGAAAAACCCAGGGCGTCTTAAAAGCGAAATACGTTGCCAGGGCAGCAACAACAACTATTACTCTTGTAATGGTATTGTGAACCGCAACATGAAACAGCCTGTAAGATGAAAAAGCAATAAAACCTATTGCCATTGGCCGAATGAATTTGAACACTTCAACCTTTATACCCAGATCATCAAAATAATCAAGCAAGAAAGAAAGCGCGCCCATAATAATACATGCGGGGGTGATCCAGATCAACAGGGTAAGAACGGCTAATGAAATTCCGCCGCGCTTATATCCGATCAAAGTAATAGTTTGAGTAGACGATGCTCCGGGCAACATGTTACAGAAACTCATCAGGTCAAGCAATTCATGTTCGTCTACGTCACGTCTTTTATGGACGAATGTTTTAAGCATCATTCCATAATGACCCTGAGGCCCGCCAAAAGCCGTAAGGCTGTAAAAAAATACAGTTCTCAGAAAAGGGATATGACGTAGCAAAACCAAGGGGTAAAAATTTGAATGCTTAAATTAAGTCAAAAAATTTTCCGCGAAACAAAAAAGCGCAGAAATGTATCAAAATCGGTGAAAGAGCAAAGAATATCAAAGAAAAACAACAACTTTATTTCATGAAAAAGTTGCGGTATTTATTGATGATGATTTTATTGATAAGCTGCAGTAATAAATATCATCGATTTGCAAGTAATTATACATTTAAGAGCAATGATGGAAAACCTGATTATTCTAATCTGAATTATTGGGCTGCCCACCCTTGGAAGCACGACCCCAGCGATAGCGTTCCTCGCCCGCTACTTGAAAATTATCACGCCGATTCAACAGTAGATATTTTCTTTTTATATCCAACATCTTACACAGATAAAGAAAGGCCCCTGGGATGGAATGCCCCGATCGATAATGCAGACATCAACGCAAAAACCGATTACAGCAGTATTTTATATCAGGCCAGTATATTTAACGAGGCAGGAAGAATTTTCTCTCCGCGATACCGACAAGCGAACCTTTCTGCATATTATCCATCAAGCAAAGAAGATACAGCCAGCGCTATCTCCGCTTTTGAATTAGCGTATAGTGATATCAAGGAAGCGTTTGAATATTATCTTAAAAATTATAATAACGGAAGACCCATTATTATTGCATCACATAGTCAGGGAACCAGCCATGCTAAAAGATTGTTGAAAGAATATTTTGATGGAAAGGCCCTACAAAACAGATTAGTGGCTGCTTATATTGCTGGTATTTTTGTTGAGCCAGATCTGCTGAATAATATAAAAGCCTGTGAATTTCCCAATCAAACAGGGTGTATCTGCAGCTGGCGAACATTTAAGGAAGCGTATAAACCTGATTTTGTAGCTAAAGAAAAGTTTACAGCAATTGTAACAAATCCGCTTTCATGGGACTCAAGTAAGCCAAATGTTATGCGAAATGAAAATAAGGGCAGCGTACTTTTTAATTTTAATAAGCTTAGCACTCATGTTGCCGATGCAAAAACAGAGGGCGGTATTTTATGGACACGCAAGCCAAAGTTTTTTGGAAATCTATTGTATACATCTAAGAACTATCATATAGCGGACTATAATTTTTATTATTTGAGTATCAGAAACAATGTGCAACAACGTATAAACGCATTCTGGAAAAAATAATAATACTGTCTAAAAGAACATATCTGTATTCTTTACCACAAAAAAAATTATTCTTTGATAAATTTGATAGACTTCAAGAAGACGCCACCGCAGAAAGCATTCAGGATATAAACACCATTTCGCAGATCACTTAAATTTAATGCAAGATCTTGTTTTCCCTCTTCCACGATCGTTATAAATGTTTTGGCTATTTTCCCTTCAATGTCCAACACTTTCATGGTGATACGGTCGTTTTTTTCTGCCAACACGCTTAATGTGCTGCTATGGGTGATATGTGTTGGTTGGAGGCCGCCGATATACATAGGAACATCAATTTTTGTTAATTAAAACAAAGCCAAAAACTGAGGGATACAATAATGACAGAAACAAAAGAATATATGCTGCTTGTATAAACGAAGCGGCGATTGAATTATTGTTTAATTAAAATCTCCTTAAAGAGTGGGGAATAATTATGAAAAGACCTAACAAATTCTCGGAAGCTGTTCGCCTGTAAGATAGTTCACCACGCGTTTTCCTCCTATGCGACTTTTCATAATAACCTTCCCGGGATGTTCGGTTGTGACCTCTCCAATGATAGCAGCATCAACTCCATGTTTTTCCTGTTGTAATTGTTTGAGAAAATCAGCAGCGATCTCTTTTTTTACAACTGCCAAGAACAAGCCTTCATTAGCAACATATAAAGGATCAAGGCCAAGCATTTCGCAGGCGCCATCAACCTGTTCATCAATGGGGATTAATTTTTGATCAAGAAAAAAACCAAGCTTGGTTAATTCGGCAATCTCATTTAATACAGAAGCAACGCCTCCGCGTGTAGGATCACGTAAAAATTTTATATCATTCCCAAATTTTTCAATGAGAGATAAAATAATATGATTGAGATTGATCGTGTCGCTTTCAATACTCGTTTCAAATTCTAAACCCCTTCGTAAGCTCATAATGGCAATGCCATGAGAAGCGATATTTCCACTAACAATGATCACGTCTCCGACCTCAATATTTTTATGATGAATATTTGCTTTGGGATGAATGATACCAATACCGGATGTGTTGATGAAAATTTTATCTCCCTTTCCCTTTTCTACAACCTTGGTATCGCCTGTTACAATTTTAATATTTGCATTGTCTGCGGCTTCTTTTATGCTAACCAATACTTTCCAGAATTCTTCCATGGTAAAGCCCTCTTCAATAATAAAACCGAGCGATAAATACTTTGCTTCGGCTCCGCACATGGCGAGATCGTTCACGGTTCCGTTAATAGCCAGATCACCAATATTACCACCGGGGAAAAAGATGGGAGAAATAACATAACTATCCGTACTGAATGCAACTTTTCCATTCAACTCAAAACTTGCACCATCGTGTTGTTGATCTAATAGATCATTTTTAAAAATATCGAATACGCCGCTTTGTAATAAACGATGAGTTAATAAACCCCCGCTGCCATGCCCCAGTGTGATCACATCAAAATCAAACTTTGGCATCGGACACTGTAAATTCATTTTTATTTTTTCACTCATGACCATCAATTAAAAACAATTAAGCTAAAACACTATCTACATTTGAATAATGATAATATGCAGCACAAGAACCCTCGCTGCTTACCATTGGAGCGCCCAAAGGATGTTCGGGCTTACATTTTATACCAAAATTTGGACATTGTTTAGGTTTTTTCAAACCCTTCATAATATCACCGCTGATACATTCTTTATTTTCTTCTGCAACCGGAAGATCAAGCTTGAATTTTAATCTTGCATTAAAATTTTTATATCGATCATTTACCTCATAACCACTTTGGGGAATAGAACCAATACCACGCCAAATCCTATCGCTTACATCAAATACTTTATTGATCGTTTCCATTGCCATTTTATTTCCTTCGCGTTGAACATATCGGGCATATTGATTTTCTACTTTGTATTCGCCTTTTTCTAATTGTTGCACCGCCATTAATATTCCCTGCAGGAGATCAACGGGTTCAAAACCGGTTACAACTATCGGACATTTATATTTTTCGGCAACGGGATAATATTCTTCCATGCCCATGATGGTGCAAACATGACCGGCTGCAAGAAACGCATCGATCTTATTTTCATCATCACCCAAAATGGCCTCCATTGCAGGAGGCACCAATACGTGCGATGCTAAAATACTGTAGTTGGCAACGCCCATTTTATCTGCATGAACAACACTTAAAGCATTCGCAGGAGCGGTTGTTTCAAAACCAACAGCAAAGAATACAACTTCTTTTGTTGGATTTTCTTTTGCAATAACAACAGCTTCCAGGGGAGAATATAAAATGCGAACATCAGCACCCTCGGCTTTTACTTCCAATAAATTTTTATGACTGCCCGGTACTCGCAGCATATCACCGAAAGAACATAAAATAACATTGGGTTGTTGTGCCAGATAAACGGCTTCATCGATCACACTAATACTTGTAACACAAACAGGACAACCCGGTCCGTGAACCATTGTTATTTTATCAGGAAGCATTTCCAAGATCCCATTCTTCACAAGACTATGTGTTTGCCCGCCGCATATTTCCATCAGCGTCCAGGGTCTTGTTGTGATGCGATGAATCTCTTTTATGAATTCTTCCGCTAATTCAGGATCTCTATATTCTGATAAAAATTTCATGAACGAATGAATTAATAATTATGAATTGGACGATTCAAGTTCAGCAACTTCGCCCATGTCTTTTAAGTAACTAAAAACCTTTTTTGCCTCTTCTTCATCAACGATACTGATGGCAACACCAACGTGTACCAAAACATAATCGTCAACTTTTGCCTCGGGCACCATACATAAATTGACTTCTTTGGTTATGCCGCCGAAAGAAACATTTCCAAATCGAAATGTTTGATCCAATTGGTTGGTGATGGAAAGAAGTTTACCGGGAATTGCTAAACACATATTTTTTATTTTAATTGGGAAATTGAAATTGTTCCAAAGCCGTTTTGTCTTTTATGTTGATGATATCTTTTTGTGTTTTGTGTAAAGTGCTGTAACATGCGATCTGACCAAACCCAATGCACTCATCATTCGGACTGAGCTGCTGGTGGAAATAGAGTTTTCTTTTGTAAGAAAGGCGTTCTATCAGCAAGTCGGTCAGCAATGCATTTTGAAAAACACCGCCGCTAAATGCTACTTTATCAATATAAAAATGATTGCTTACCAGGGCTATCATTTTTGCAAGAGAGAAAAATACTTTCCACGCCATGATCGCCGTGTCTTCTTTTTGTTGCCAGTCTTCTAATAGCTCGATCAAAAAAGTATTCCAGTCCAAACGATCATTCACGATTGGAATAGAATAATAGTCATAAGATTTATAAGAACAGCTTCTTGCCAAAGTTTCTAGTTGCATAGCGGCCTCTCCTTCATAAGTATTGTATAAACGGATACCGAGTATAGCTGCGATACCATCTAAAAATCTTCCCATACTGCTTGTGAATAAACTGCCGGGTTGTTGCAACAACTGCTGATAATATTGCCACTCCTGTTTAGAGAAATATTTTTGAATAATGAATTGTTTATTCGGAAAATTCTTTAGCAAGCTCAATGCAGATAACCTGGGCTCTTTGCCCATCTTGTCGCCGAGCAACTGTGGAAAATAGTCCAGGTGTGCAACGCGCTCCATTTTTTTATGCTGATATATAAAAACCTCGCTACCCCAGATTTGTCCATCATCTCCAAAGCCTGTTCCATCCCAGATAAAACCAAGCACGGGTTCCTTAACATCCATAAGATTATTTTCTGCTAGCACTGCACCAAAATGCGCTTTATGATGCTGAATAGAGGTAAGGGAATCGTTTAGATCGGCAGCGATCTGTTTTCCTTGCTGAGAAACAAAATAACTGGGATGTTTATCGATGATGATATGTTCCGGTTTTGCTTTCACAAGAGAAGAAACATGTTTTAATGTTTCTTTAAAATAGTTTTGTGATTCTACCGTTCCCTGATCGCCGAGGTATTGACTGATGTATAAATTTTTTTGATCGAGCAACGCAAAAGAACTTTTTAATTCGGCGCCCATTGCAAGAACCGATTCATTCATTGTTTTGAATGGATTTGGAAAATAATTAGGCGCTAACCCCCGGCTTCTACGCAAAATTATTTTTTGCCCCCTGTCTGTAAACTGAATCACACTATCGTCCTGTGGTGCAACAATATCTCTGTCATAGGTCAAAACAAAGTCGGCCACATCAAACAAATTGTCCAAAGCATCTGCGTCTTTATATAAAATGGGCGATCCGCTGATATTTCCGCTTGTTGCAATTAATGGTTTGCCAAATGTTTCAGCAATCAATAAAAGCAATGGAGAATATGGAAGCATCAATCCTATTTTATCCAGATCAGGAGCGATCGCTTGCTTGCAAATGCCGCTTGCTATGGTTGATTTTAATTCGCATAAAACGATAGGAGCAGCTTTATCTTTTAAAGCATTTATCTCAAAAGAGCGCAGTTTAACATCCGCACTTGCCATTTCAATATCAGCATATAGCATCGCAAAAGGTTTTGCCGGCCTTTGTTTGCGCGTTCTTAAAATATTAACGGAGGTTTCGTTGGTTGCATCACACAATAACAAATAACCGCCAACTCCCTTTACGGCAAGAACGCTTCCGCGCTTTAATTCACCATCAACAAGTTTGAGGATTTCATCATCATCATTGCTCAAACAATTCTTGGATGAATTGTAAAAATGCATCTGAATGGCACAATCTCTACAAGAGTTGGTCTGGCTGTAATGTCTCCTGTTATCAATATCATTATATTCAGAGGAACAAGAATCACACATTTGCAAATGGCTCATAGTGGTATGTTCTCTGTCATAAGGCAGCTCATTGACGATCGAATATCTGGGACCGCAATGCAAACAAGTGGTAAAAGGATATCGATAGCGTTTGTTTTCTTCTGCGACTATTTCTAATCGGCATGCATTACATAATGCAATATCAGGAGTAAGTAATAGATCTGGCTTATCTTCTTTTGAACTATGCTTAATAGTAAAGGACGAAAAGGATTTTGAATTTATTATTTCAAAATGGTGATTTGTGATGATGGCATTTTGTGGAGGATGAAGAATGATCTCCATGTAAAAATCTTCAGCAATTTCTTTTGCTGCATTGAATTCAATATGAACGCCGTTGTTGGTATTGCTTACACATCCCTTTAGATCAAAGTTTTTGGCCAAGTGGCAAACAAAGGGGCGAAAACCGACCCCCTGTACCAAACCATTGATATGGATATGATATGTGTGCATAAACAAACGGATCTTTACTATGAATATACGAATTCATTATATGGGTTCTGCTGCCAATATTTTTGATTTTAACCAATCGTACCAAATTTGCAAGCCCTCACCATTCGTACAGCTCAGTTCTATTATTTCTAATTTATGATTAACTTTTTTAGCATTCGCTTTTACTTTCTCAATATCAAAAGGAACATAAGGAAGCAGATCTGTTTTATTGATGATACAAAGCGTGGAAGAATAAAACATGTCGGGATATTTTAAAGGCTTATCATCACCCTCTGTAACGCTGATAATTACAACACGCTCTTTTTCGCCGAGATCAAACATTGCCGGGCAAACCAGATTACCAACATTCTCAATAAACAGAACACTGTTTTGTTTTGGTTTCATCCCCTGTACAGCATGCAAAACCATATGTGCATCTAAATGACAACCCTTACCCGTATTGATCTGTACCACTTTTGTTCCTGTTGCATGGATACGATCTGCATCATTGGTTGTTTGCTGATCGCCTTCGATCACCGCAAAATCCAGTTCGCCTTTCATATCTGTCAAAGTTCTTTCCAGCAAGGATGTTTTGCCTGAACCGGGAGAGCTTACCAAATTTAAAGCAAGAATATTTTTAGCTTCAAAATAACCACGGTTTCTCTCAGCCAGTAAATTATTTTCATTCAAAACATCTTTTTCAACAGCCACCACTTTTTTATGATGATCATTTGAATGATGGTCGTTATGATCGTGGTGATGACCAGGTTCATGCATAGTTACATTTCCATCAGCATCACATCCGCAGGTTGCACACATGTTGTATAAGTTTAGATTAATTTTTAATTATTCAGGAAACGACCAATGACCGAACCCTCAATTCTTTTCCTTCAACGATATCTATTAAATGCTGACCACATTCAGGACAGGCATCATACAGATTTTCTATGGGAAAGGATTTTTCGCAGTCAAAACACTTAGCCTTTCCTTTTATACGATTGATTTTTTTTGTTGCACCCTCCAAAATAGTTTCCTTAACTGCCTGATCCCAGGCAAAGTCGAAGGCCTCCATTTGAACAGTACTTAAACAACCGATATCTATTTCTATTTCATCGATGATAGAAGCATTTGCACGCTCTGCCTGTTGTTGAGCAATATCAACAATACTCATTACGATGGAGAGCTCATGCATGATCTGCTATTTAGTTGTTTTGTTTATTTCTGCGCAGATGGCGTATATAAACAATCGAACCAAATAATGCACTTAGTGTTACAACAGCATGCATAGGCTCTACAAAATAATGAATGATGGTATAACCATCTGTTTCACCATGGCCCGGATGTGCAAGGCTGAATAAAGGCATACACAAAATAAAAAGACTAGCGAAGGCAATAAATTTTTTCATATGAATCTGTTTATTTAAGAAACCAATATTAGTACGATACATAAATTGTATTTATGATAAAAGTCATAACACTGAGTGATAAAGGTCATAAAAAAGAACTATATATAGAGATTACATTAGTGCCCGAAATGGATCTTAACCCTTACAACGTTTAAACTCTAACCTTTAAAACAACCAGCATGACTAACGATGCTTCTCCAAGCACTCAGCCAACCTATTATCAGGAAGTTGAGCGAAAAGGCTACTCTCGCCGAGATTTTATCGGCTTTGTTACAATGATGACAGCATTCATGGGCTTAGAAAAATCAGCAATTGGCCAGGTTGCCAAAGCGCTTGAAACCAAGCCACGTATACCTGTTATATGGCTACATTTTCAGGAGTGTACCTGTTGCAGCGAAAGCTTTATCAGATCATCCCATCCGATCGTTGCTGATATTTTGTTAGACAAAATATCGCTCGATTATTCAGAAACATTAATGGCAGCATCTGGTTTTCAGGCCGAAGAAGCAATGAAGAACACAATGACCAAATACAAAGGAGAATATATTCTTTGTGTGGAAGGAAGTGTTCCAACCGGAGCTGACGGAGTGTATTGTATGATTGGTGGTAAAACATCCATGCAGATCTTAGAAGAAGCTGCTGCGGGGGCAAAAGCGGTTATTGCATGGGGTAGTTGCGCAAGCAATGGTTGTGTTCAATCAGCAAAACCAAATCCAACGAAAGCCACACCTATTCATAAATTATTAAAAGCAAATGTGCCTTTGATTAAAGTACCGGGCTGTCCTCCGATCGGAGAAGTAATGGCTGGTGTTATTGTTCATTTGGTAACATTTGGAAAGATCCCTGAACTAGACAGAGTAGGAAGGCCGAAAGCATTTTACAGCAAAAGAGTTCACGATAGCTGTTATCGCAGACCATTCTATGATGCCGGTTTATTTGTTGAAACATTCGATGATGAAAATGCCAAAAAAGGCTATTGTTTATATAAGGTAGGTTGTAAAGGGCCATCCACATATAATGCCTGTGGTGTAATGAAATGGAACAACGGAACAAGTTATCCGATTCAATCAGGCCATCCTTGTATTGGCTGCAGCGAAGAAAATTATTGGGACAACGGCAGATTATATGAAAGAGCTTCTGCTTTTGCCGGATTTGGTATTGAAGCCAATGCCGATACTTTGGGCAAAGTTGCATTAGCCGCAACCGGAGTTGCCGTAGCTGCACACGCTGTAGCAACCAATGTTCGCAAAAAGAAACTCATTTTCGACTTAGAAAAAGAGGGTAAAGAAAGCGAACAAGAATTGAAATCATAATTTATAAAAACATTCAACTTACAATATGAGTAAAAGAATTGTTGTTGACCCGATCACCAGGATTGAAGGTCATCTACGAATAGAAGCCGATATTGAAAACGGTAAAATAAAAGATGCATACAGCAGTGGAACAATGGTTCGGTTGCTGGAAGAAATCTTAAAAGGAAGAGATCCAAAAGACGCATGGGCATTTGTGGGAAGGGTTTGTGGCGTTTGTACTTCCATACATTCATTAACATCTGTACGAAGTGTTGAAGATGCTTTAGACATCGTTATTCCGCCCAATGCAGAAATGGTTAGAAACATCATGTTCTGTGCACAATACATTCACGATCACGTTGTGCATTTTTATCATTTACACGCAATGGATTGGGTTGATGTGGTAAATGCATTAAAAGCTGATCCAAAGAAAACTTCAGAATTGGCACAAAGCATTTCTAAATGGCCAAAAAGCTCTCCCGGCTATTTTAGTGATGTACAAACAAGAGTAAAGAAATTTGTAGAAAGCGGACAGCTTGGAATTTTTGCAAATGGCTATTGGGGTCATCCTGCGTATAAACTACCCGCCGAAGTTAATTTAATTGGATTGGCACATTATCTTGAAGCACTAGAATGGCAAAAAGAGATCGTAAAAGTTCATGCGATTTTTGGCGGTAAAAATCCACATCCAAATTATTTGGTTGGCGGTATGGCATGTTCAATTAGCATTGATGATGTAAGCGGAATTAATGCTGAACGATTAGCGTATGTTGGACAATTACTAAAAGACGGAAAAGAATTTGTTGAACAGGTTTATATTCCCGATCTGATGGCAATAGCTTCATTCTACAAAGACTGGGGAGCAATCGGTGGAGGCTTGGGCAATTATTTAGTGTATGGTGATCTACCAACAAATGGATATAGAGATTTATCAAGTTATAAATTCCCGGCCGGTGCAATTTTAAATAAAGACATCAGCAAGGTTTATGATGTTGATTTGAAAAAAGATGATGAAGTACAGGAATTTATCACCCACTCTTGGTATGAATACAAAGAAGGAAAAGAGAAAGGTCTGCATCCTTGGAAAGGTGAAAGCAAAGTAAAATATACAGGTCCAAAACCACCATTCGAACATTTAGATACAAGTAAAGATTACAGTTATTTAAAAACACCAAGATGGAAAGGGAATGCAATGGAAGTAGGCCCGTTAGCGCGTGTCTTGGTTGGTTATGCAAGAGGAAGAGAAGACTTTAAAGCTGTTGTGGATAAGGCCTTGAAAGATTTGAATGTTCCTGTAGCAGCATTATTCTCAACATTGGGTAGAACTGCAGCCCGTGGTTTGGAAAGTGTGTTGGTTGCACAATGGGGATTGGAATTCTTTGATCAATTGATTGCCAATATTAAAAATGGTGATAGCCGCATGGCAGAGATGAGCAAGTTTGATCCATCCACATGGCCTAAAACAGCAATGGGTGTTGGACACACAGAAGCTCCTCGTGGTGCATTGGCACATTGGATCAATATTGAAGACCAAAAAATTGCCAATTATCAATTAGTGGTACCAACAACATGGAACGCATCACCGAGAGATAATAAGGGTCAAATGTCTGCGTATGAATCTTCCTTAATTGATACACCGGTTGCTGATGAAAAACAACCGCTGGAAATTATAAGGACCATTCACAGCTTCGATCCGTGTATGGCATGCAGTGTTCACGTTTATGACGAAGACGGAAAACACATCAGTCGCATTAATATATTAGGAGATTAATTTCTAAAACAAATTTATGGCAAACAAATATTTGCATATTCATAGGCTTCGAAGGGTATATGTATGGGAATTGCCCGTAAGGTTTTATCATTGGTTAAATGCTTTGGTGATCATTGCGTTGATTGCAACCGGATTTTATATTGCCAATCCTCTGGCAATTCAAAGTCAGCATGAAGCATCTGGCCAATATACCATGGGCTGGGTTCGTTACATACATTTTGCCGCAGCCTATTTATTCTTCTTTAATTTTTTATTTCGCTTGTATTGGGGATTTGTCGGAAATAAATATGCCAACTGGAAACAATTCTTACCCATCTCTAAGAAATTCTTTAAAGAAATGTGGTATGTTTTTAGAATGGACATTATGATGCTGAAAGGAAAAGAACATATGAGTATTGGTCATAACGCAATGGCAGGATTTATTTATTTCCTCACATTTATCGCTTTTCTGGTTCAATGTCTTACCGGTTTTGGTTTATACGCACCAATGAGTACCTGGTGGTTACCCAAATTGTTTACATGGGTACCCGCTGTTTTTGGTGGTGATATTTTAACGAGACAAATTCATCATTGGTCCATGTGGTTCTTTATTTTATTCGCCGTGATACATGTTTACCTTGTTTTCTATCACGATTATGTTGAAGGCCGTGGTGAAATAAGCAGCATGGGTGGCGGATGGAAATTCATAGAAGAAGAAGTGTTTGAAAGAAATCATCATCAAACACCGAATCCCGAAAAATAATAAACAGCAACATGCTACACGAACGAAAAATTTTGATATTAGGAATTGGGAATTATTTAATGGGTGACGAGGGCATTGGTGTGCATGTTGCTAATAGATTACAAAATGAAATATTACCGTCCGGTGTTGACGTATTGGATGGCGGCACCGGCGGTTTTCATTTGCTTTCTTATTTTGAAGGATATGAAACGCTTATTTTAATTGACGCAACGCTTGATAATAATCCTAATGGAACTATCCGACTGATCAAACCAAAATTTGCGAAAGATTTTCCGTTGGCAATGAGCACACATGATATTGGATTGAAAGACATGGTGAGCGCATTGCAGTTGATGGATAAAATGCCCAATATTCATTTGTTCGTGGTAAGCATTGAAAGTCTGCAACAACAAGGAATTGAGCTTACCGAAGAAGTGGAAAAAGTAATACCGGAATTGATCAAAAAAATAAAAACGCTTCTTTCCGAACTCCAAAAAGAAGAGTTAGAAAAAGAAGCGCCTCTTGTTGCGGTTTAATTTCCGTATACACTTAAAAACTTAATACGCATTATTTTTAATTGCTCCAGCGTATAATCATTTTCGCTTAATTCTTTTTGTGCAATTTCTAAAGAAGAAGTTTCACAACTTTTAAAATAATCAATTATATCTTCTTGATCATTGTCGTCTAACCATTCATCGATGGCATAATCAAGATTCAGCTTTGTTCCACTGGCCGCAATTGTTTCCATTTCTTCCAGCAACTCGTCCAACTTCAAGCTTTTGTGTTTCGCAATGGATTCCAGAGGAATTTTCTTGTCAACATTCTGAATAATATAAACTTTGTTGCTGCTCTTGTTTACCACACTTCTCATTACAAAATCATCCGGTTTTTCAATATCATTCTCCTCCACATATTTTGCGACCATCTCTACGAAAGGCTTACCGTACTTAATAGATTTGCCTTTGCTTACTCCCTGACATTTTTCCAACTCCTCCAACGTGGTTGGATAAAGTGTTGCCATATCCTGCAAAGAATTTTCCAGGAAAATAACAAAAGGCGGCAGGCTTTTTTTCTTAGCTTCTTTCTGACGAAGGTCTTTCAACATCTCAAATAACACATCATCAGCAGCGGCACCGGTTTGAGATGCATTTTCACCCTCTTCATCATCTTCATTAGCATCTTCAAATAAATTATTCAACACGATTTTAAAGGACGTGGGCTTCTTTAAAAACTTTTCTCCTTTTTCAGTAAGCTTCACCAAACCGTATTCTTCAATATCTTTTTTGATGAAATTCTCTAAAAGCATTTGTCTGATCAAACTATTCCACAAATGAGTTTCTTTTTCTTTTCCAATTCCGAATTCGGGCAAATTTTCGTGACGGAACATTGCGATCTGTGGTGTTAATTTCCCCCTTACCATATTTACCACATACTCTGTAACAAAACGACCCTCTAATGCTTTCACCACCTTCAAGACTTTCACCACATCATCTTTTGCCTCGATCTTTTCTTTGGGATGTTTGCAGTTATCGCAGTTGCCGCAATTTTTCGTTTCCCAATCTTCTCCAAAATAATGCAACAAAATTTTTCTACGACATACACTGCTTTCCGCATATGCAACTGTTTCATTGATCAATTGTGCACCCACTTCCCTTTCGCTTAATGGTTTATCACGCATCAAATGTTCCAACTTGGCAACATCTTTATGCGAATAATATAAAACACAAATGCCCTCCATTCCGTCACGACCTGCACGGCCGGTCTCCTGATAATAATTTTCAATTGATTTTGGAATGTTAAAGTGAATCACAAAACGGATATCCGGTTTGTCAATTCCCATCCCAAATGCAATCGTGGCAACGATAACCTGTACATCTTCATTTAAAAATTGATCCTGCCTTTCTGATCTTAATTTTTGATCTAACCCGGCATGATAGGCAACCGCTTTGATTTTATTGGCCATTAAAATTTCTGCGAGCTCTTCAGTTGTTTTTCTGTTGAGCGTATAAATAATGCCGCTTTTTCCTTTATGTGTTGTGATGAAACGAACAATACTTTTTATTGTTTGCTCTTTTTGGATTTTTGGAACGATCTCATAAAAGAGATTGGAACGATTGAATGAAGAAATAAAAATATTTGGATTGCGCAGCCCAAGATTCTTTACAATATCACTCTGAACTTTCGGAGTTGCTGTTGCTGTTAATGCAACAACGGGAATATCCGGATTGATGATATCCATCATTTCTCGAAGCCTTCTGTATTCGGGGCGGAAATCATGTCCCCATTCAGAAATACAATGTGCTTCATCCACCGCAAAAAAGGAAATGGTGAGGTCTGAAAAGAAATCTAAATTTTCCTGTTTGGTTAAAGTTTCAGGAGCAACGTATAACAACTTGGTTTTGCCTGCGATCAGATCTTCTTTTACTTCTTTTATCTGACCCTTATTCAATGAGGAATTAAGAAAATGCGCTACATCGTCTTTTTCACTGTATCCCCTTACCAGATCTACCTGATTTTTCATCAGGGCAATAAGGGGGGAAACAACGATAGCACATCCGGGTAGAATTAAAGCAGGAAGCTGATAACATAAACTTTTGCCGCCACCGGTTGGCATGATCACAAAAGTGTCGCGACCTTCCAATAAACTATTGATGGACCTTTCCTGTGTTCCTTTAAATTCAGAAAAGCCGAAATGTTTTTGCAGTCCGGCGTGTATATCGTGATTTTTTGAACTTCCTTCTTTTAGCGTATGCTCCGATGTGGCTTTAGCTCCTTTTTTTACAGCAGTCTTTTTTGATGCTGCCTTAACCTGTATCTTCTTTGTACTTGTTGCCATGTATAATGATTTCTATTCCGCAAGCCGCGGACTTTAACGAACTATAAGTTAATGCATTTTGCCGAAAATGCTCAATAATTATTTAGAATGGCACCATCTGGTGCAACGCCTTTTCGGTGTGGTAATTCACCAAGCGCTCCCGTTTGTATAAGGGCTCCTTTTTTAAAAGGGTAGCGAAGTTAAACATCGGGCAGAGGAAATGCAACTGATTGTTGTTAAAGTTTACCTTTGCGTGCATGAGTTCATCAATCATACAAAAAGCATTGCGCAGCATTGAGCTGGAAGCGTCTTCTATTAAAGGGCTGGAAGCTTTTATTGATACGTCTTTTGAAAAAGCCGTACAAACGATTTATCAATCTAAAGGAAGGCTGGTCGTAAGCGGTATTGGCAAGAGTGCCATTGTTGCACAAAAGATCGTAGCAACATTTAATTCAACAGGGACCCCTTCTCTTTTTATGCATGCCGCAGACGCGATTCATGGTGATCTTGGAATGATACAAAAAGATGATGTAGTGTTGATCATCAGTAAAAGCGGGGAAAGCCCCGAAATAAAAGTATTGGTCCCTTTGATTAAAAACTTCGGGAATAAGCTGATCGGGATAGTTGGCAATATGGATAGTTTTCTGGCACTGCAATCGGATATTGTTTTAAACACAACAGTTTCAAAAGAAGCTTGTCCTAATAATCTTGCACCAACAAGCAGCACTACTGCACAAATGGTAATGGGAGACGTATTGGCCGTTTCATTAATGGAATTAAGCGGATTTTCTGATAAAGATTTTGCAAAATATCATCCCGGAGGAAATTTAGGGAAGCGTTTATATTTAAGGGTCGAAGATCTTTATTTACACAATCAACAGCCTAAGGTTTTGGCAAACGCTTCTTTAAAAGAAGTGATAGTTGAAATAACAGAAAAGCGATTAGGCGTAACTGCTGTTGTCGATGCAAAAAATAAAGTGGAGGGGATCATTACCGATGGTGATCTGAGAAGAATGCTTGAAAAAAGTAGTGATATTGCAAACATTACCGCAAAAGATATTCTTTCCATTCATCCAAAAACAATAGAACCCGATGTTTTAGCCGTTCAGGCTTTGGAATTGATGCGCAAACACGACATCAGTCAGTTGATCGTAGAATCAGAAGGAAACTATCTCGGCGTTTTACATTTACATGATTTGATCAGGGAAGGCATTATTTAATCTATTCTTCATCAATTATACGTTAAACACATATTATATTTGCGCTTGAAAAATTCACTATGAATAAACACCACTACGTTGCCATTATGGCCGGCGGAATAGGAAGCCGTTTTTGGCCAAAGAGCCGGACATCTTACCCAAAACAATTTTTAGACATTTTAAATACCGGTAAAACACTTATCCAGTGGACCTTTGAAAGGTATGCAGCCTTTATTCCCAAAGAGAATATTTTTGTTGTGACATCTGAAGAATACGCCGATATTGTTGCGGAACAGCTACCGGAAATTCCTAAAGAAAATATTGTTGCTGAACCCAGTAGAAAAAATACGGCCCCCTGCGTTGCGTATATTTCTTTTAAATTATTACAGAAGGATCCGGAAGCATCATTGATCGTGGCGCCTAGTGATCACATGATCATGGATGGTGAAAATTTTAAAAAGATCACCATGCAAGCATTGGACTTTGTAGATAAGCAGGAAGCTTTTATAACACTAGGCATCAAACCAACTTACCCCAATACGGGATATGGTTATATCCAGTTTGACTCAAAGCTGGTAGCAGAAAACATTCATAAAGTAAAAACCTTTACCGAAAAACCAAACCTTGAATTGGCAAAAACATTTGTTGCCAGCGGGGAGTTTTTATGGAACGGAGGCATTTTTGTATGGAAGGTAAAAACAGTAGTGAATGCTTTCGAAAAATATCAACCCGAGATGTTTGAATTATTCGATGGAGAAAAAGAAAACTTTAATACACCAAAAGAAAAAGAATCCATCAACAAGATCTATCCTCAATGTACCAATGTTTCCATTGATTATGCGATCATGGAAAAAGCAAATAACGTGTATGTGATTCCATCTTCATTTGGCTGGAGCGATCTCGGAACATGGAACAGCGCATATGAAAATCTGGAAAAAGACTATCTGGGCAATGCTGTTACATCAGATAATGTAATTGTTATTGATGCGACAAAATGTATGATCAGTGCGCCAAAAGATAAATTATTATTGCTGCAGGGCATGGATGATTTTATCATTATTGATACGAAAGATGCGCTGATGATCTGTAAAAAAGAGAAGGAGCAAGCCATTAAAGAATATGTTGCAGAGGTAAAACGCAGCAAGGGCGATAAATACTTATAAATGATATAAAAAAGGAAACCGCAGATTTATTTAATTGGATCTGCGGCTTTTTTTTGGAATTCTTTCCATGCTAATACCAATCGTATTTCTCCAAAACTTACGGAATCGCCTATTTGTTGTTTGATTGGCGTAATTGAACCACCGTCAAAATCATGTAAAACAGGCTCTATCAAAATTATTTTTTCTCGACTAATGAGCTCCTCTATTTTAATTTCACCCAAAGAAACATAATGAGCCAAATGTCCTTCAATGGTCTGAACTGTAAAATTCCTTTCTGCAGCGATCTTTTCTAGTGATTTTCCTTCTTTGTATAATTTAAAACTCAGCAGCTTTGTATCGATTTTGGCTGTTTTTCCGGTTGTTGTTTTTTCTTTGCGCTCTTTTTTTGCTGTTTTTTCATGAACAAGGGAAGATAAATTATTCACCCTAGAATATTTTATAATAACATCTAAAAATTCCTGACCGAATTTTTGAATTTTTGCTTTGCCGAAACCATTTATTTTTTCTAATTCCTCCAATGATTGTGGAAGGTACTGCGCCATCTCGTCTAGTGTTTTAGTTCCTGCAACAATGTAAATGGGAATATCTGCTTCAGTACAGATCTTATCTCTCAATAGCCTCAATTCTTTATGGAGTATAGGATGCGGGCTATCTGTTTTTTTATAAACAGAACCTGCATAAGCGTTTACGTTAAAAGCAGGTAAGGCAAATTTATTTTTTTGTTCATGATACACTGCTACATTGAACCCGTCAATACAGGATAGAATGGAATGTTTTTGTTGCGACAGAATAGTAAATAACTCTTTCAGGTCTTCTGTATAAGCCATCGCATATTGCTTGCTGTCCGTCACAGTAGGCGAAGAAAACAAAAATCGTATAAGGTATCCTGTTTGATCAGCAAAGTAGACGGCGGCCTTTTTAATTCTTTCCTGCAGATCAAGATTTTGTTCCGGCAAAATTTGCTGCTGGAAATATTGTTGCAATTGTGATTGAAATTTTTTTCCTACCCCCTGCAGTGCGATTGATCTTTCTTTCAGCAAAGCTAACCAGGGTCTTGTTTCTTTGTTAAAAGATTCAAGATGTTCTTCAACATTGCGGACTATCGTATTTAATATGCTTACCGATGAAGAAAAATCAAAAAGCAGAGAAAGCAATGTTGTTTGATATCGATGTTTATCGATTTGTAAACTTTCGGGCAATTGTGCCGCTTCTTTATTTTTTGAAAAAGCAACAATTCTTTGATCGATATGCAGGCTTCCGGAATTAATGCTGCTTAATAAAACCATTCCATTTAGTGAAGTACATCGGCTTAATGCAACATAAACCTGACCGGGCGCAAAAGCTTGCCCCGCATCAATTACCGCCTTCTCAAATGTCAAACCCTGGCTTTTATGAATAGTGATTGACCAGGCCAGGCGCAATGGAAATTGAGTGAAAGAACCGATCTCGTCTTCATCCACCTGTTGCGTTTGTTTATTGACCGTGTATCGAACATTCTTCCATGTATCTTTTTTAACTTCAATTAAATCGTCTTCATTTTTACATTGTACAAAAATGGAATCATCTTCAATTTTTTCTATTACGCCGATCTTTCCGTTAAAATATCTTTTGGATTTATCTAGATCATTTTTAATGAACATCACTTGTGCGCCAACTTTCAATTGCAATATTTCATCAGCAGGGTAAGCTTTTTCACTAAAATCGCCTTCAATGATCGCTTTAAAAGAAAAGGATTTCCCTTTTAGATTCTCCAGCTCGTTCGCGTTGCTGGCATCTGCTTTATAGTTATGAGTGGTGAGGTTGATATAGCCATCGTCTTTAGATGATTTGAATGTGGGCAAATAACGGCTGTGCAGTGTTTTCATTCCCAACTCATCCATTTCGTTATTACGAACCTGGTTTAGAATATCAATAAAATGCTGATCGCTTTGTCGGTAAATTTTATTTAGTTCAACATAAGCAGGCGGCTGTATTTCCATTACCCTGCTGTCAAAAAAATAAGGACTATTATAATGCTGTGATAATATCTGCCATTCGCTATCCGGAACAACGGGGGGCAATTGATACATGTCACCGATCAATAGAACCTGCACACCACCGAATGGTTCGTAATTGCGATGACGAACGACTTTAAGTACTGTATCGATCGCATCAAGCACATCGCAACGCACCATACTTATTTCGTCAATGATCAGTAATTCCAATTGCTGCATCACTTTCCTTCTTTCGGTATTTAAGCGAACGCGGCTCATTAAACTGTGCTTATCATTCAAAGAATCATCTTTTCCAAAACCCTTGTTTTCGGGGATAAAAGGCGTGAAGGGCAATTGAAAAAAAGAATGAATGGTAACCCCTCCTGCATTAATGGCTGCCACTCCTGTTGGCGCCACAACAGCGGTTTGTTTATGGCTTTGCTGTTTGATGTATTTTAGAAAAGTGGTTTTACCCGTGCCTGCTTTTCCGGTTAGAAAAACAGAACGGTTGGTATATTGAATAAAGTCCGCAGCGAGTTGAAAATTGATATTTGAAGTATCGGTAACCATAGGGTAAAGATAATTGCCATAAAGGCTGATGAAAACAGAAATTTTTTAACTCAGTGAACAAAAAGAAACAATTGCCACCGAGACACGGAATAGCGAAGGTCTTAAAAAACAACTCGTTTAATTTCAAGCGTCTTTCTACCAAAATTTAAGAGCAAACCAACCATACAACCCGAGCATTTTAGATAATTAATGGTTTGTGCAAAATCTTCATCACAAATTTCTTTTTTAGATTTTATTTCAAGGATAACCGCATTGAGCAAAACAAAATCGGCGAAAAATTTATGATCCAGCAAAATACTTTTGTAATAAACCGGAAATTCTTTTTCACGCTCGAAGAGCAAGCTCTGTTTTTGAAATTCCAGTTCCATCGCCTCTTTATAAACCACCTCGAGAAAGCCATAACCCAAATCTTTATGAACTTCCAGACATACTTTAATAATAGACTCGGTTCTAAACTCAAAGGAAAATTATCGACATTGATATTGATTGTCATGTGAGAGTGTTTTAAAAAATAAAAAATGTTTGCCACTGAAACACGGAGTACCACAGAAAGGAATAAGCAGGGTCTCTTATTAATCATTCTCCGTGCATTTCCGCGCCTCCGTGGCAAAACAAAATCAGGCTTTAGCTTTTTCTCCAAGCATCAGCACTTCATTTACCTGAACTTCGGTAATGTATTTTTTATTACCGTCTTTGTCGTTGTAGGTGCGGGTGATGAGTTTTCCCTCAATGGCCACTTCGCTTCCTTTTTTTAAATACTTTTCAGCGATCTCTGCAACTTTGCCCCAGGCTACAAGACTGTGCCATTGTGTGTCTGTTACCTTATCGCCCTTTGCATTGCGGTAAGTTTCGCTGGTAGCTACGTTGAAGCGTGCTAATTTTCTTCCACCTTCCAATGTTTTTACTTCAGGATTGGCACCCAGGTTGCCGATCAGCTGAACTTTGTTTTTTAATGCGTACATGATCTTTAGTTTTTACGATTTACAATTATGTTATTTCAATCAATCACTTAGACGTCTTCTGTAATTGACAACACAAAATTGCGGGTCGAAAAAAGCGGTAGTCGGTTTTTAACCGTTTCTATTCGGATATAAACGTGTAGAAACGTTTGTACACGAATAATTAATTTTGTATCTTGTTTTATTATAAAGTGTTTTCCATGCCTATTGCAACAGAAACCAGACAATGTTTGAGCTGCGGAAAAGCCATTAAAGGCAGGGCCGATAAAAAGTTCTGTGATGATGCCTGCCGCAATGCCTACAACAACGAACTGAAAACAAAAAGCAACTACAGCAATTATATCCGCAACATAAACAATACGTTACTGAAGAACCGCCGCATCCTGGAAGAATTATTGCCGGATACAGAAGAAACCGCGAAAACAACACATGACAAACTAATACAGAAGGGCTTCGTTTTCAAATATCACACACATACATACGCGAACAAGAAAGGCAATATCTATTTCTTTAATTATGATTATGGCTTTTTGCCGTTGGAGAATAATTGGTATTTGATCGTAAGAAGGAAAGAGGAGTAATTTTTTAGAATAAGAAAACTAAAAAATATTTTAAATATACATTGTAAAAAATCGTATCTTGTATTAAGTACATTAGTTTAGGTTTTGTATCTGCATTTTTCTCCACCATCATTCTAATATAGTCTTACATAGTCCAGGGATAGTCCACTGTTTCGTGGACTATCCCTGGACTATGCTAGAATGAAATAAGGCTCATCTAAGGCTTTTGTATGGCTTTAGTATAAGTTAAGCATGCAAGTCTTATACCTTTCATAAGAGGCCTTCATAGATCTTCCAAACACCTGTGGACGGGAATCCTGCGCAAGAAATAAAAAATTAATCCTTCGGCAAATTCTCCCTCTCGGTTAACGAGTTATTTTTTATTCCTTTAATTAATCCCCTGCAATCCTTGCTGCCACAACCGCAATGAAAAGGTTCCATATTCTCATCGAGAAATGAAGTATAATCGAGTGTTAATTCTTCGCCTTTAGAAATATCGTTTAATGCAATAACATTTAAACCAAGGTATCGGGTATTAGGATTGCAACAATGATTTTGTGGCGCCCATTCCGCAGGATTATCATCCCACAATAAAAAGATCTCTTTACTTACCGGATATGCATAACGGCGAAAGGTCTCTTTCTCGTTTTTGTTCCAGTGCGTTTCTACAAAGCGACGAGTAATTAATCTTTGGGATCGACCCTCTCCCTGAAAAATAATTTCACCACGATTAATATTCCTGCTGGCATAAATTCCAAACCCCGCAATAGAATTCCCTTTCATCACATACAATTTTTGTTTTCGTTTGTGACGAGCAATTCCTTCGGCGATGATATGATGCAGAAACCCCGATTGGCCAATGCCATCATATTTTAAAATATAATCTGCCGAACCTTCGTAACCATCTTTATAAAAAACAGAACAGGTAAAATTTATTTCGAGAAAAAATATTTCACCGGCATCATTCATTCTGAAGTCCATTCTTGCATAACCTACGCCGTTGAATGATTTAAAAATACGTTCTGCAGCATCTCGCAACTGTTTATCCAATTCAATATCAGTAACCGGAATATTTGCATCTGGATGCAACTCAGATGTTTTTAATGCATACGTTTTAAAACGATTTCCTTCAGGAAAAATGAATTCAATGGGCTTAAATGCAGTGGATGTTTTTCCATCGGCATTGGCGGCTACCAAAACAGTAAACTCTCTTCCGTCAATATATTCTTCTACCAGCACTTCATCATATTCATCTATGATGCTTGCCACTTTTTCCTGCAAATGATCCTTATCAAAAACCAATGATTGTTCATCCACACCCAAACTGTCGCCTGCTTTCGCAGGCTTTACAAACAAAGGAAATTGTAAATACTTGCATGCTTTTTCAACATCACTTAATTGTTCAATTAAAAAATATGCAGGCGTTTTTATAGCTTCACAATAGGCCACATATTTCATTAACTCTTTGGTGGGATCGTATAATAACGTGGATGGTCCGGTATGCGGAAGGTTCAATAATTCTAAAGTATAAATAACATCAATGGATGGAATATTCCAATCTAAATAACCTTCACATAAATTCACGAACACATCATAGCCTTTCTTTTTTAATTCCTTGAGTTGCTTATAAACAGTGAGTTTATTCAGCAACACATGATCCACTTCGGCTTCGGGATACAAAGTCGCAATATCTCTAGGCGGATCGTAATATTGATAATCCACTGATGATGTCGAGTAATCGGGTTGCAACACACAGATCTTCATGATACAAGTACCGGGGTTCTGGCAACAGCATCGTTGATGATCTCTGTTACCAATTGAGAGAAAGATTTATCGGAAAAACGTAAGATAGCGCCAATGGAAGTAAAGTCTTCATCTTCACTAATACCGCATTGTGCATTTACTTCCAGCACATATAATTTTTTGGTTTCTTTATCCATACGGATATCGATCCTGGTATAACCTCTTCCTTTCACAGCACAATAAGCATCCCAGCTTAATTGTTTTATTTCTTCCACTAAAGAAACATCCGGTGATTGATACTCATAAAAATTCCCATCTTCCGGCATAGGCGTTTCTTCTTCATAGATCTCCCATAAACGATCGAATGATAAAAACTTTTCTTTTTCAGGAAGCGAAGGATGAAATACTCTTTCAACCGGATTATATATTATGGCCTCTTCGGGCTTATCGTAAGAGCCAACGATCAACATTGTAAATTCGGGCCCGTTGATAAAGGATTCTGCTACTAATCCATCCGCAGTGAGGTCCCAGCCACGGTAACCCTCAAACATCAGATCAACCTGTTTATTTAATTCATCAATATCATTCACCACATTTTTAATTCCAACACCCATACTTCCTCCGGAGATGCTGGGCTTTACGATGATCGGAGAACCTAATTTTTTAAAACAGGTTTTTAAACTTTGTTCCCTGCTGTTGATGGCTAACCATTTTGGCGTAGGAACATTGGCAGCATCAAAAGCTTCTTTCATAGAAATTTTCGATGTAGTGACCCGATAAAAATATTCATTGGCACCCGTATAGATTAATTCTTTTTCATCTAAATATTTTAATACAGAAATTCCGGGAGTTCCGTTTATTTCATCACCATCACATAAATTCAAAACGAGGGGAAAATATTTTTTGGATTTCTTTTCTGCAAGGATCTCATCAATCACTGCTTTATAATCGCTCATCGTAACGGGTTGCCAATGCCATTGCAAACCCAGTTCTGCAAAGACTTTTGTGTATTCTGCAATACTTTGTGTAAAATCGTAATAGTAATCAAGATTTGCATCATCCGTTATCAGATGCGGAGCCAATACCCAAACCTTTAATGCAGCAGATGATTTTTTTTTATGAGGATTAGGTGCCATGAATGATCTGCGTTGTTATCGTTTACGAACTTGTTCCTGTATAAAATCTGTTAAACGATACTTCTGTAAAACAGCATTATCCAAATAAACAGCGCCCTGTATCTGATGCAAACAATTGGCAGTATTGCAAAAACAATTAAAGGGCTGTGCCATATTCCATTCGGTTGATGGATAGAAAAAAGAGAACTCATCACCCAGTTCAATATTTTTAAGTGCTATCAATTGAAATGTTGTTGTATCAAAAAAAACATTCGGGTTACAACTGTGATTGATGTATTGCAAAAATTCCGGTTGAAGTGTAATATGTTTTTCAATACCCACTTGAACAGTAAGATAAGTGGGCTGCGATACGGTTTCTCCGGCAGAAAAAGAACAAAGGATATCTCCCGCAATGAATGCAGAAAACGCATGCAAAGATCTTTGCTGCGTGAATGAATTTTGAACGATCTCAGCAAAGCCATGATTGCTGATAACCGTGTACACTGGGTTAGTAGTAGGTTGTATCATAATTGCCGTTTCAGCAAGATAAAATGAATTGTTATAAACTAAAAGTATATTTAGTTATAGAAATTAAAATGGGGATAATATGTTGGCTTATGCACCTTTTATAAAACGCGATGATCATTGATTTTGATCATCTGCATCTGCGGTTTCTTGCAATGGTTGATTATTGGAACCTCTTTTGAATTTTACAATAGGCTTATCTTGAGTTCCTGTTATCGTCATGGGAATACCGAAAATACCTAATGGCGGCAACCCCAATCGAAACTTCAAATTTAAATTTCCATCAAAAGAGACTTGCCCCTGAAACTTGGGTCTAAAGCCTGCAACACGCATTTTTACCGGTTGAATGGTTATTAAGTTGTTCTTAATGGTTGTTTTGATGTCTACTTTCGAAATGTCGGAATTGTTCATACTGTCCTTACCGGTTTCTTTACTGACTGCAGTAAATAATTTAAAACCTTTCATCTTAACTTTCTTAACTGATAGTGTTCCACCACCTTCAAGGGAAGGAAATACGGGATGCATGTTGGCATCTAATTTTCCTTTTAAATTATAATCCAACGAAACAACACCTTCTGCACTGCCAGCTGCTGTTGCCAGATCATGGAAAAGCTTTATTTCATTGTATGCGCGTTTGATGTCAAAATCTTTTGCATTGATATGATAATCGAATATTGCTTTTTTAGGACCGAGGCTAGTATAGTTTGCATCCATTACAACAGGAGCATCTATGATGGTAAAACCGGTTTGCTTTAAGCGGAGAGTTCCACTTTGTAAAAGCATTTGTCCTTTTACATCGGTTAAATTAATGCCACTGTATCTTACTTTTTTAGCATTCGCTGTAAAACTGATGTTCAGATTGGAAGGAATGATCACAACGCCTGTTGAAGATGATTTAGTGGTATCTCCTGCAAATGCCATGAATTCATTCACATCAATCAGATTGCTTTGCAGATCGAATTTTCCGGTAAGTGAATCATTCTTTAGCGTATAATTTAAAATATTGGATAGATAACCGCTTAATGTAAAATCCGATTTGCAGTAAGTTGCATTAAACGCATCGAACCAAACCTTGTCTTGCTTAAAACTGAAGACACCTTTCTTGATATAAAAAGGCATGGGAAAATATTGAGAACTCACTTTTATATCTTTAACCTCCAATCTTCCCGCATTGAACAGTTTATCGTATAATCCTTTTGTAGCATCGCTTTGCAGACCGCGTAAAGAAAGATCAGTTTTGATGAACCCTTTTACGTCCAACCCTTTTTGAGAAAAGACCTGGTAGACATTTCCAATATTAATCGTACCGGTGGAACTGATATCATACTTCAGGTCTTCAAAATTTTTAAGATCAAATTTCATTTGAAAAGGCTGACCTTCAAATACAAAAGAAACAGGCTTTACATTAACATGAGTTGTTTTTAATCTTCCATCTGTATTCGTAACAACGGCATCTACCTGAATCTTTTCAACTGGATGCGGATAATATTTAGTTTGGATAGAACCGTTTTGCATTTTTATGGTAGCCGTTGTCCTAGGAAATAATTTTTTTGCAGGATCGTATTTACCGTTTGTTACTACATCAATATTGATATCACCATTCAGATCAAGGCTATCAACAGGATAAATTTGTTTGATTGAGGATAAATGCAAAACAGATTTCAAATCAGCGTTTACATTGAAATCCTTGCCCCCCTTGATCTTTAAAAACCCCTTTAAAAAATCATCAGCAATATTGGCATTGATATTTTCAACTGAAAAATCAGCATGCTGATAATTATGATCGGCACAATCTGCATTCATGTCAAAACGAACATTCTTTAAAGCCTGCTGCAGAGAAGTATATTTAAAATATCCGTTGCTGAAGGATGATCTTATATGAAAAGACGGAATACTACTGATGATAGTATCTGGTCTGATATTTTTTGGATTTTGTCCTCTTGCGAAAATGCCATCAGCATTTAAGTGCAGCGAATATTTTCCTTTTACATCGAATGTTTTAAAACCAAATGCACGGTTCCATTTTTCCAGATCGATCTCAGTATTGATCCTGGCATGAACATCCGGCTCTTTTATGCCCTTCACTTTTATAATGGAACTGAAATAGTCCTTATCAATATTGAAGAATATGGAATCAATGTTCACATATAAACTATCTGGATTTAAACCGGGCAATCTTGTTTCAAAATTGAGAAACAGATTGGTTATTGGAGACGGTGCCTTTTCGTTGGAAACATATCCGCCGCGGATGCCCATGGTAATAGCCAGGTCTGGCTTTGTGTTGGTTTCGGCAATATAATTTCCCACAAGCTGCACGCCTATATCGGCAGTTCCTTTTAATTCGGTTTTTTCTAACCATCCCAGGTATTCGGCCGGCATGGCAGTTATGATATTTTTTAATTCAGTAGCATTTGAGTTGATCTTAAAATTCATTTTATAACCACTCTTTAAGAATTCAAATTTCCCTTTAAATTGAACGGGGAGTTGGTTTATGATCAAATCATTTTTTTCAAAAGTAAAGGAAAGGGAATGTGTGTTGATCTTGGTGATCAGATCAGCGCGTATTTTTTTTGATACAAAATAGGATTGATGATTATAATTAAAATCAACGGAATCAATTTCTGCATGTGTTACCAAATCAAATATTGATTTACTCAGATCGCCTTTGCCAACATAATTAAAGCCCTTAGCGTTGATCAGCATAGGAAAAGAGCGATCATTATAAGTGATATGAGATTTTTCGATGATGATCTTTTCAATTTTTAAAGAGGCATTGCTTGAAGTATCGCTATCATTTTTTGTTGCACTGTCTGATGAGGCATAGACATTATAGTTAGCCTCCCCTTTCTCGTTTGCCTGAACATTAATGAATGCTTTAGTTAAAAAGATCTTATCTACATAGATTTTTCCGGCAATAAGGGACGAAAGATCAATTCCCAAGGCTATTTCTTTTGAAGCAACCAATGTATCTTTCTCGAACGGGGCAGACCCCTTTAATGTAAAATCATACAGAGTAAGGGTAAGTGCAGGAAAATGGTTAAAAAATGATAAGCGGGCACTTGTAAAATTTAATTCAGTTTTCAAATGCTGATTGGCCAATGTTTTGATCTTATCAGATATCGATTTTGGGAAAAAATAGGGAAGTAAAAAAAGAAGCAATAAAATAGCAGCAACAGAAATGCCTGTTATTTTAAGGGTTCGTAATACAAATCGTTTCATACAATTAGAATAAAGTTATAACATCTAATAGCCCTCTATCTAAGGTAAGAACTATGCCCGAGTTAAAGACGAGGGGGTTGAATATTTTAAAAGAAAACACAAAAATCAAATGTAAACCAAACAACTACACACCTATAATTTTCCACTGCTAATATTTGCAATATCTCATTATTTAATTTACATTTATTTAAATTACAATAATATGAAAACCCAGCAGCAGCATTTTGTAAATAAAAAATGGGAATCCCTATCTACATCTGCCGATTTCAATCCGGCTCATTCTCAATTGGTGTTGGCATTTGGATCGAATGAGCTGATCACAAACAAGGCGGTTTTTGATCATTTAAAACAAGCATATCCGAACGCAAATATTATTGGGGCCTCTACTTCCGGAGAAATTATAGGTGATGGAGTTTATGATGATAGTGTAGCGGTTACCGCCATTTCTTTTGAAAAGACAAAAGTAAAATGCGCAAAAACCAACGTAAGTAACCATACAAACAGCCTAGAAACTGGAAAATATCTAATGCAGCAACTGGATGCTTCTGATCTGGTTTCTGTCTTTATTTTATCTGATGGAACCAAGATAAACGGGAGTGAATTAGTAAGCGGATTAAATGAAAATAATAGCAGGCAAGTGCCCATAACAGGGGGTTTAGCAGGCGATGCGGCACGTTTCAGCAAAACATTTGTAGGGCTGAATGAAGTACCAACCGAGGGAAATGTAATTGCAGTTGGATTTTATGGAAATGCTTTAAAGATTGGTCATGGTTCTTTTGGCGGTTGGGATGAATTTGGAAGGGAAAGGGTCATTACCAAATCGGATAAAAATGTTCTCTACGAAATTGATAACAGATTTGCAATTGATCTATACAAAGAATACTTGGGACCCTATGCGGATGAACTTCCGGGTTCAGCTTTATTATTCCCTCTTTCTATAAAGATTGACGGATCGGAGAAAAATCTGGTTCGAACCATCCTTTCGATTAATGAAGAAGACAAGTCCATGACTTTTGCAGGAAACCTTCCTGTTGGCAGCAAACTTCGTTTGATGAAGGCTAATTTCGAAAAATTGATCGATGGTTCTTCTATCGCAGCAAAATACAGCTTAAGTTATCATAAAGATCAACCACCGCAACTGGCATTATTGATCAGCTGTGTAGGAAGAAAGTTAATCCTACAGGAAAGATCCTATGAAGAAGTAATGGCAGCAAAAAACATTTTTGGTAATGAAACAAGTATCACAGGCTTTTACTCATACGGTGAAATATCGCCTTTTAATCCAAGTCCAACCTGTGAGTTGCACAATCAAACAATGACAATTACAACATTTACAGAATTAGTATAACGATTAAGGGTTATTTTGCAGTTCGAATATGCCGTATCATAAAATTTTAGAAAGTCAGATCAATAGGCTTTTACCCAAAGAGCATCTTCAGGATGAGGTCATCTGCAATTTTCTGGCAGCGGTTAGTAATTGTTATGCAACATTCGAAAAAGATAAAAGAATATCAGAACATGCATTTGATGTTAGTGAAAAAGAGTATCAAGCGGCTACTCAAAATCTACAGCAACAAAGCGACATCAGAAAACAATCTATTCTTAAACTGAAAGAGGCCATCAAATCACTTGATCCAAATGCTTCTTTTATTTCAGATAAAGACGACGACCTGATCAGCACCATTTCTTATCTCGAAGAACAGATCCGAAAAGCAAAAGAATTAGCCATTGAATTATTGCAGGCAAAAGAGTTCGCAGAAAAAGCCATGCTGGCCAAAAGCGAATTCCTTTCCGTGATGAGTCACGAGATCCGTACCCCGTTGAATGCAATTATCGGCACTATATTATTATTACAATATCAGGATCCGCTGCCATCTCAAAAAGAATTTTTGCGGGTACTTGAAATTTCATCCGAAAATTTATTGAGTCTGGTGAATGATGTTCTTGATTTCAGTAAGCTGGAAGAAGGCAAGATCACATTTACAGAAAGAGATATTGAATTATTGTATTTTCTCAAGAATATTAAAATGGCCAATCGTATTAGAGCCGAAGAGAAAGGCAATAATATCAAGATCATGTATGATGATGATATACCCGATTTTGTAAGAGGCGATGATGTTCGTTTAGGACAAATATTGAATAATCTTGTTTCCAATGCTTTAAAATTCACACAAAATGGAACCATTACGATTCAGGTTTCTTTAAAAGAGAATAATCCAAACGACGTGCTGATCTATTTTTCTGTGCAAGACACCGGAATCGGTATTCCGAAAGAAAAACAGCAATTGATCTTCGAGCGCTTTACACAGGCAAACGCAAATATTACACGCGATTTTGGCGGCTCCGGACTTGGGCTAACCATTATCAAACGATTGTTACAACTGCAACACAGCGATATTTATCTGGAAAGCGAAAAAGGTAAAGGATCTAATTTCTTTTTCTCTCTTCGGTTTAAGAAAAGCAAATCGAATACGGTACGGGAAGAAAAGGTTCAAACCTTTGATAAACAGGACCTGAAAGGGATCAGTGTATTATTGGTCGAAGATGTTGTGTTCAATATCATGGTTGCAGATGGTATGCTTCAAAACTGGAATGCAAAAGTTGATATTGCAGAAAACGGCAGCATTGCCATTGATAAAATGAAACAAAACAAATACGACATTGTTTTGATGGATATTCAAATGCCTATAATGGACGGCTATACTTCAACAGAAGAGATCAGAAAATTTGACACAGTAACACCCATCATTGCTTTAACCGCATCTATCTCAATTGATATTCAGGAAAAAGCTACTCAGGTTGGAATGAACGGATTTGTAACAAAGCCATTCAACCCAAACGATCTTTATTCGGCATTGTATATAAATACGATCGCAAAAAAGAATAAAATCTAATTCCCTTATTTAATTGATGAGCAAAGAGGTCATTGAGATAGAACCGTAAACCGTTTTATCATTGAAGAAAGAGACCTGTTCTTCCTTTTCTTTCAAACCTAATACATATAATAAGGGTAAAAAATGTTCCGGTGTAGGAACAGATAAGTGCATTCCTTTTCCCAATGAATTATAGTTTTCTAATTGTTGATGATCATTATCTACAATAAGGTCTTTAATTTTTTGATTTGCTTCTTCTGCCCAGTCAAAACCCCTGTCCGGACTATGCCAGTTCATCATTCCTAGGTTATGTACAATATTGCCACTGCCTATAATAAGAATCCCTTTTTTACGAAGCGCTGCAAGGTCTTTCGCTAATTCATAATGCCATTGCGGAGATTGCGTATAATCCATGCTCATTTCAATAACAGGAACATCTGCATTGGGATACATTTGTTTTACCACACTCCAACAACCATGGTCCAGTCCCCATGTTTCATCTAATTGCGCCTCGGTTTTTTGTATGATATTTTTTGTTTCTTCCGCTAAGGCTAGACTGCCGGGAGCAGGATATTCAACGTCAAACAATTCTTTCGGGAAACCATAAAAATCATGAATGGTCTTTGGTTTCTCCATCGCCGTTAAAAATGTTCCCTTAGTTTGCCAATGTGCAGATACACAAATGATAGCTTTTGGTTTGGGCAAATCATCCGCAGCCTTTTTCCAGCCTTTTGTAAATTCGGTTTCTTCGATCGCATTCATCGGACTGCCATGTCCAACAAATAACAACGGCATTGTTGTTGTTTCTTCGAAGGATCTTGAGGCGGTATATAATTCATTTAAATGCATAATAATAGTATTAATGAGCTACAGCCAGTAAGCAAATTTTTTAATGAACCAGTTCTTAATGTATTGCGTTAACAAACAATATCCAATTAAAATGCCTACTAGCCAAGGAAAATACATGAGGGGCAGTGGCTGCAACTTTAATGCTTCAGCGAAAGGAGAGAAAGGAATATAAATTCCGATTGCCATGATCAGTGTTGTTAATGCAAGTACCGGTGCTGTTGCCCAACTTTGTATGAAAGGGATCTTTTTGGTACGGATCATATGAACGATCAATGTTTGTGATAGCAATCCTTCAATGAACCAACCTGATTGAAACAAGCTTTGGTGCTCAACCGTGTTTGCTTTAAAGACAAAATACATCACAGCAAATGTTGCATAATCGAAAACAGAACTGATAGGCCCGATGAATATCATAAAACGCGCAATTCCTCCTGCTTCCCATTTGCGCGGCACTTCCAGATATTCCTTATCCATCTCATCCCAGGGGATGGAGATCTGAGAAATATCGTATAATAAATTCTGAACCAGGATCTGTACAGGAAGCATCGGCAAGAAAGGAAGAAAAGCACTAGCGCCCAGCATACTGAACATGTTTCCGAAATTACTGCTGGCCGTCATTTTAATATACTTGATGATATTACCGAAAGTTCTTCTGCCATATATTACTCCCTTTCGCAACACCATCAGGTCCTTTTCGAGCAAAATGATGTCGGCACTTTCTTTGGCAATATCCACAGCAGTATCAACAGAAATACCAACATCAGCTTCGCGCAATGCTGCGGCATCGTTAATGCCATCACCCATGAAACCAACGGTATGACCCTTTGACTGTAATACTTTTACTACACGGCTTTTTTGTATCGGACTTAATTTTGCAAAAATGCTGATCTCATCAATCCGTTTTGATAATTCTTCGTCTGTAATATTTTCCAACTCATTGCCCAGTAAAATATTATTGACAGGTATGCCAACATCTTTGCATATTTTTTTGGTAACGATCTCATTATCGCCGGTTAATACTTTTAATGTAACGCCCAATTTATGTAAGGCCTCGATAGAAGGTTTTGCAGAAGGTTTTGCAGGATCCAGAAAACCAATGAATCCTGTTAATATCATATTGCTTTCATCTGCAACAGTATAGGTTAACGGTCGTTCTTCATATTCTTTGATGGCAACCAATAAGACCCTTAGACCTTCCTTATTTAATTTTTTAGAGAGATCCAGGATATTCTTGCGGGTAGTTTCATCCATCGGCTGAATCTTGTCTACTTCAATATGCAGTTGACGATCTTCACCCGGATCAAAAGAGTAAGAACAGAGATCTAATATTTCTTCAACAGCTCCCTTACAGATCAATAAATGTTTATGATTGGCCTGTTCCAGAATTACCGACATCCTTCGGCGTTGAAAGTCGAAAGGAATTTCATCTACTTTTTTATATTGTTCTTCAACTTTTAAATAATCTTTTATTTCGGCGTGCTCCAGAATAACCAAATCCAGTAAATTTTTTAATCCCGTTTGGTGGTAACTATTGAGGTAAGCCCATTTCAATACTTCATCATCTTCCACACCCTCTACATTCAAATGCCTTTCCAATACAATTTTATCCAGTGTTAATGTTCCGGTTTTATCGGTACATAAAATATCCATCGCCCCGATATTCTGAATGGCATTCAGTCTTTTTACGATCACTTTTCTTTTACTCATGGTTACCGCGCCCTTGGCAAGATTGGCCGTAACGATCATAGGAAGCATGGCGGGAGTAAGTCCAACTGCTACCGCGATAGCAAATAAGAATGCATCTAACCAACTGTCTTTGGTCAAGCCATTGATCACAAAAACCAATGGTACCATAAAGATCATAAAGCGGATCAAAAGCCAACTTACACTGCTAACACCTTTATCAAAACTTGTTTCGGCTCTTTTGCCCGTAATCGATTTGCTGATGGAACCAAAATAAGTGTTACTTCCTGTAGCAACAATAATGGCAGTCGCCTGACCACTTTCCACATTCGTTCCCATGAAACAGATATTTTCTAATTCAAGAGGTGATCTTTGGTGTGCATCCGGAATAGAGAACTCTTTCTTTTCAACCGGCAATGCTTCACCGGTTAATGTTGACTGATTAAGGAATAGATCCTTTGATTGAATAATGCGGCAATCGGCAGGGATCATATCACCGGCAGAAAGAAAAATAATATCACCGGGAACCAGTTGTTTGATATCAATTTCTTTTTTGGCTTCTTCAAAACGTAGAACAGTAGCCGTAGTGGTTACCATTTTTTTCAGTTGCTCTGCTGCTCTATTGCTCTGAAACTCTTGCCAAAACCGGATGAGGGAGCTTAAGAAGATCAAGATCAATACAACGATCACGGTTTTATAATCTCTTTCTTCGGGCTTTGCCAAAATAACATCCATTACAAAGGAAGTAGCGGCGATAATAATCAGTATACCAATGAATGGATCTATAAATGCCTGAAATAATTGTATATACCAGGCCGGTGCTTTTTCATGCACCACTTCATTGTCGCCAAATTGCTGCTGTCTTTCTTCCACAACCTCTGCCGTCAATCCGACTTCATCAGATTCTAGCAGACCGAGAAAGGAAGATTTTCCTGCAGCAGCTACATCTTTTAATTTAACTGCAGCAGCTTCATTACTGATATTGTTATTATTGTTGAAAGGAATACGAGCCTTTATTTTTTCTTTTACACCTGACATCATCTTCAGCCTCCTGATAATTTTGAGTGAATATTCTTTTTTCAATCGAAACCAATCTGTCTACATGATTAAGTTTTGATTATCATTCATTGAATTAAAGGCAGACGACCGGAGGCTTTATTTTGGCAGAAGAAAATAGGCGATATCGTTTTGTGATCACAACAAAAGAAGCTGTTGAAGAGAAAGAAAATATATTAAAATGGTTCATTGTTGCAATTTTAAGCTGTTCAGTAATTCCATTCCTTACCAACTGAATGCTTAAAATTGCAGTCGGGTTAGAAAGGTGATATGTTTAAAGAGATTTTACTCGGACCCGAATCCATATAAGTTTATTTTGTTTAAAATAGTTGTTCATTGTATGAACGGGTGCAAAGGTAGAGCCGCCTGTACTTGCGGCAAAATAAAATTTGCTTTCGAATTAAAATTATTCAGAACAGCCTGTTAAAAGCTGTAATATTTTTTCTTTTGATGCCGGAGAGAGTTCGGCATTATTATGCTGATGGGCATGGGATGCATTGCTGCAAATCAATTTGCTTTGTTTTTCGAACAATCTACAAAAACTACAAACGAATAAGTGTAACCGCAGTTTGACTTTTTCTGAAAATGATAAATGCTGCGCTTCTTTTTTAGAGAGCAGATAAGTTGCATTTTTGCAGGATATGATGATGAAATTATTCACTTTCGTATTAAGGGTTGATCCAGTTTTTTTCCAAGCAACTGCGTAATTGCAATTTTGCACGATGTATTAAAACCCAATAGTTGGACGCCGTTATGTTCAAAACCTTACAGATCTCGTCCGATTCAAGCCCTTCCATGAATTTCATCACAAAAACAGACTGCTGTAATTCCTGTAATTTATTCTTACACAGTTCTAAAATAGAATAGAATTCTTTTGTTTCAATGGTTTGTGTGTAATCGATGCCCCAGTCTTTTGGTCCACCTTCTTTCGTCCAATGCTCTTCTTCATTGAAAAATTGATTGGAAATATCTAAATCGGCAACCCGTACAATAGCATTTGCCTTTTTTCTGTAATGGTCAATGATCTTGTTCTTGCATATGGTGAACAACCAGTTTTTTTCAGATGCTTCTCCTTTATAAGAAGCCCGGCCTTTCCAGGCACTTAAAAAAGTTTCCTGAACGATGTCTTCTGCCAATCCCGTATCGTTTACACGCACAACGGTATAGGCATATAAAGCGTCAGAATATTTCTTGACCCACTCTTCAGGATCGAAGGAAGAAAGTTTGCTCATAATTAAGAATACTAAACTAATTAATAAAACCATTAGTATGGATAATTGCTTTATCCGGGTTCTTCGGGTATCGGCAGATCTATTTCCAATGCTACCCTTTATTGGTATTGAGCAGCTTAAATCTGCTATGCTTAATGCTTACGGAAGGCTAAATAATAGCTGTTTTAACCTATTATCACATACCTATAAAGAATATATAAGCTACCTATAAGACACTGTTAATAATAGTGGCTTATAGGTAGCTTATATGAGGCTTATATATGGGTTATATGAGGCTTATACCGGAAGCTATAATACTGCTATCATGAATTTGGTTGAGTCAAATCAAGCCCTAACAACCTTATTATCATAGATCGGTTGTTGGTTTTTGTGGGATGAATTCTTTTATAGAGAAGCTGGTTGCTGCTTTTATGCTTAGAGGGGTTTTAATTGATCGGTAAACTGCAAATCTGTCTTTCTGTTTCCAAAAAATGGAAAACTCTTACCTGTTTTGGACGAAAATGGGTATCACAAAAAACACAAACCATTGATTATTAATTAATTATCGTTTTGGCACAGATTTGAATACTATGCTATCAAACAAACAAATTAAAACAACCGAAAAACTGAAAATCATGAAAACTCAAATCAAAATTGACCAGGCAATCGCAAACACTTTGTCAGCCTTCTTTGTAACAATAATCATCATATCAGCTATTGCTGCTTAAATACAAAAATCATCATTAAAGAATCGAAAAACTGAAAATCATGAAAACACAGATAAAAATTGACCAAACGATCGCTAACACATTGTCTATCTTCTTTGTAACAATAATGATCATATCAGCTATTGCTGCCTAATCTTTCATTTTACTAATAATCCTATCATGAAAAACGATAATAATAATCTGTCATTCGCAATAAAACTTTTCCATGTGGAAAGGAACGGAAAATATGTGTACAGAATGGTTGAATATCAGAATAATCAGATCACAAAAGAATTTGAAGCCGAAAAGATCAAAGTCTGTTTAGATCATTTCCAACTTCCTTCAGACGATGACTATGTCATTTACTGGATGCTGAACAGTGAAGAAGTGAACATGTACGAGCAGGAACCATTTTCAAAAAATTAATCATCATTTATAAAATAGAATAAAAATATTTCCCATAACGGGACCCCCCAAGAATTTTTCATACAGTTTGTTTTGGTTTAAGCCTCTGTTTCCACAGTGGCTTTTTTTGTTGGGATAGGGATCTCTACATTTCAGAATTGCTACAGAATTAATACGGTAATTTGTATACAAATCTCTTGTTTTGAAACTGCTGATCATCGAAGATGAAATTTCATTGAATCAAAGCATGGTAGAATTCCTCTCTGCCAGTGGATATCTGTGCGAGTCTGTTTTAAATTTTAAAGATGCAGTTGAAAAAATAGAAGTGTACGATTACGATTGTATCGTACTCGACATCATGCTGCCCGGCGGTTCGGGTTTGCAAATATTACAATACCTGAAAGAGAATCATAAAACAGACGGGGTGATCATTATTTCTGCAAAAGATTCGCTGGAAGATAAGATCAACGGCATCGAATTGGGTGCGGATGATTATTTGACAAAGCCCTTTCATTTATCCGAATTAAGTGTACGAGTGGCGGCCATCATCAGAAGAAAAAAGTTTAACGGTCAGGCCCTTATTACAGCAGGCGAGATAGAAGTGGATACCATGGGTAAATCGATCAGTATTCATCATCAAAATGTTGAGCTCACACAAAAAGAATTTCAACTATTGCTTTTCCTGATCATCAATAAAAATAAAGTGATCTCTAAAAATGCGATCGCCGAACATTTATGGGGTGATGATATGGACATAGCTTCCAATTTCGATTTTATTTATGCGCATATCAAGAATCTGCGGAAAAAGATAATAACAGCAGGAGGGGAAGACCGCATACGAAGTATTTATGGTGTTGGATATAAAATGCAATTACCATGAAACTATTTACAAAATATAACCGCGTTAATATTACTGCTACCATTTTCACTTTTGTATTGGGCAGCATCGCATTTTATTTTGTACTGGATTATGTGCTGACCAGGCAATTGAAAGAAACGCTTCGCTCCGAACAATTTGAGATCATACATTATGTGGAAGAACATCATACACTTCCTGAAATTCAAAATACAAGACACCAGTGGATCACTGTTGAAAGATCTTCAGAAGTATTACCAAGACCAAAGTTTAAGAACAGCAACTTTTATAATGAAAAAGAAAAAGAGAACGAATCGATCAAACAGTTACTCTTCTCAATAAATGTCGCAGGACAAAATTATCTGATCACCGTAAATAAATCAGAAGCCGAAACAGAAGACCTTTTAAAATTGATCATTTTGGTAACGGTCGGGATGATCGCATTGATACTCCTGTTTAATTATCTCATTAACAGAAATCTCATCAACAGATTATGGCAACCTTTTTATAAAACGATCGACGAGATCAAAGAATATCATGTTTCGAACCGGCAGCCATTGCAATTATCCAAAGAACCCATTGATGAACTGGACCTACTGAACGAGAGTTTGAACAAAATGACACAAAGCATTTACAAGGATTATGCGGCATTGAAATCATTTACTGAAAATGCATCGCATGAAATGCAGACACCACTTGCGGTCATCCGTTCCAGGATCGATCTGTTATTACAACAATCAGAGTTGAAAGAACAAAGCCTGCAACAGATACTATCAATCGAAGATGCTGCACAACGCTTATCAAAATTACATCAGTCATTATTATTGCTCACCAAGATCGAGAACAAACAATTTCTATTGAATGAATCTGTTAACATTAAAAAGATCATTCTTGAAAAGATCAGGGAAAGAGAAGACCTGATCGAATCGAAACAACTGAAGATCGAGACAAATTGTACCGATCTTACACTTTTCTTTCATCAGCATCTAGCCGAGATCCTTTTCAATAATTTACTCAACAACAGTATCAAATACACGCCAGTAAATGGCTTGATACATATAGAGCTGACGGAATCATTTGTTTCTTTCAGCAACGATGCCATGAATGGTCCGTTGGAAGAAGGTAGGGTATTTCAACGATTTTATAAACCATCAGATTCAGGAGAAGGCACGGGATTGGGGCTTGCTATCATCAAAGAGATCTGCCATCTGGCGGGCTTTGATATAGTGTATACATTCACAGGGCATCAACATATTTTTAAAATACGATTCAACAATTAACTGAATTAAACGAATGAAAAATATTATCTCTTTCATTTTTATTATTTCGATTTGCATTCCTGTTTTTGCACAGGAAAAGACACTGGATTTTTATATCAATGAAGGCATGCAGAACAGCCCGGTTTTTAAAGATTATAATAATCAGAAACTCGGCAACCTGATCGACAGTATGCGCATACTGGCCGGTTATAAACCGCAGGTAAGCGGACAAAGCACAAATTCCTATGCACCATCTTATAATGGATGGGGATACGATTATGCGATCACCAATGGTGTCAATTTCGCACAGCAAATAGTAGCTACTCAAAAATTGGTAAGCAAAGAAAACCTGGCCAATCAACATGAGGCCATCAGACTTTTAAATGAGTCCATCACCATTAGCGGAAGGATCACGGAACAGGATCTGAAGAAATCCATCACCGCACAATATATCAGTGCATTCGGCAGCGGGCTGCAATATCAGTTCAACAAAGAAGTATTGGATCTGCTGAAGAAGGAAGAGACGATCTTAAAAAAAATGACGGAAAGCGGGATCTATCGGCAAACAGATTATTTAAGCTATCTGGTAACACTGCAGCAACAGGAATTATTGATCAGTCAGTATAATATTCAATACCAAAATGAAGTGGCTTCATTGAATTATCTCTGCGGAATAAGAGATACTTCTGCCGTGCGTTTACGAAAACCCGAAATGCAGATCGCCGTTTTACCCGAAGCGGAGAACTCTGTGTTTTATCAGCAATTTGTGGTAGATAGTATGAAACTAAAGAACAGTGAAGCTTTGGTAGCATTCAATTATAAACCCAAAGTGAATCTATATGCTGATGGAGGATACCTCAGCAGCTTTGCAGAACAGCCCTACAAGAATTTTGGAGTAAGTGCAGGTGTAACTATTTCTGTTCCTATTTACGACGGTAAACAAAGAAAAATGCAGGTGGATAAGATCGCCATCTCAGAACAGACCAGACAGGGTTATCGGGATTTCTTTAAAAAACAATACGAACAAAATATTGCAAAACTGTTTCAGCAATTGCATGCTACTCAGAAAATAATTGATGATGCCAACAATCAGATCAGGTATACAGAGATATTAATTGAAGCCAATAGGAAATTATTGGAATCGGGTGATGTAAGAATGCCCGATTATATTCTGGCGATCGGAAATCATCTTACTGCAAAGAATATTATCACACAAAATAATATCAATCAACTGCAGATCATTAACGAAATCAATTACTGGAACAGAAAATAAACGATCATGAAAATCAATCAAGCAATAATTCATTCACTCTTTTTTGTTTGCCTATTGGCTGCCTGTAAATCGGAGCCTGCAAAAAAAGAGGCAGAACCAAAAGAAGAAAAGACCGAAGCAACAGGAACACCCGTAACGATCACTTCGCCTGAAAAAGGTAGTATGACTGATGTTGTTGAACTCAATGCAGTGTCTGCTTTCCTCTTAAAGAGTTCTGTGAAAGCCAATGCCAACGGCTATTTGCAGGTGGTGAATGCGCAACTGGGAAAATATGTAAGCAAGGGACAGGAATTATTTGTGATCAAAACAAAGGAAGCACAAAGTCTGGGCAATACGATCAATGCATTGGATACTTCTTTACATTTTGAAGGAGTGATCCATATCAAATCACCCGGAAATGGCTATATCACTCAATTGAATTACCGTGCTGCAGATTATGTGCAGGATGGAGATCAATTGGCAACAATCACTGATACCAAGAGCTTTGTTTTTTTATTGGATCTTCCCTATGAATTAAAACCATACCTGCCCAATAATAATGAACTACAGTTAAAATTACCGGACGGAACATTTTTAGATGGTCATGTTGATGCAGCCATGCCAACCGTTGATGCCATATCGCAAACACAGAATTATATCATTAAAGTAAACAGCGATAAACAGATACCGGAGAATTTAATTGCAAAAGTGAGCCTGATAAAAAAGGCAAAGATCAATACTACCTCATTGCCTAAATCAGCTGTATTAAGCAATGAAACACAAACCGAATTCTGGATCATGAAATTAATAGATAGTGTTACTGCCGTGAAACTGCCTGTGCAGAAGGGTTTGGAAACAATCAATAATGTGGAGATCTTATCTCCCATACTTTCAGCAAGTGATAAGATCTTATTGACCGGTAATTACGGATTAACGGATACAGCCAAAGTGATCATCATTAAATAAGTATTGTAACGATGAAGAATTTTTTCACAGCATATAAAAATCCCGTTACTGTTTTGGTGGTTATCATCATCATGGGCGGATTGTTTGCATACAGCAAATTGCAAACGGCATTGTTCCCGGAGATCACGTTTCCTAAAATAAAGATCATTGCAGATGCGGGTCAGCAGCCCGTTAAAAAAATGATGATCACTGTTACCCGTCAGTTAGAGAATGCAGTGAAACAGGTACCCGATCTGAAGATGATACGCAGTACCACAAGCCGCGGCACCTGCGAGATCTCTGCATTCATGGACTGGAAAGCAAATATTGATATCAGTCAGCAAAGAATAGAATCCAAGATCAATGAAATAAGAAACACGTTACCACCCGATATTGATATTACGGTGGAGCGAATGAATCCATCCATTCTTCCTATCACAGGTTTTTCTCTGGAAAGTAAAACAAGATCACCCATAGAAATGAAGTTGATGGCGATGTACACCATCAAGCCATTTCTTTCACAAGTAGAAGGTGTTTCAGAGATACGTGTGATCGGTGGTAAGAATAAAGAATACTGGATGGTGTTGAATATTCAGAAGATGAGTACACTGGGTATCACGCCCGATAATATCAACACGGCTTTAAGTCAAACCAACTTCATCAAATCAAATGGTTATTTAAGCGATTATCGTTTATTGTATCTAACAGTAACGGATGCTGCAGTTAGTTCAAAAGAACAATTAGAAAATATTGTGATCAGCAATAACGGAAAGCGTATTGTGTTGTTGAAAGATATTGCCGATGTACAAATTCAGGAAGCAAAGGAATACGTGAAGATCAATGCTAATGGACACGAAGGTATATTACTGGCAGTGATCAAACAACCCAATGCAAATCTGGTAGAACTAAGCGATAAGATGAATCTGAAACTGGAAGCATTGAAAAAGATCATTCCAAAAGATGTTTCGATACTACCGTTTTATGTGCAGGCTGATTTTGTAAAAGACTCTGTAAAAAGTGTGACGGATAGTTTGTGGATGGGATTGGGACTGGCCATGTTTGTTGCAATTATTTTTCTTCGTTCTTTCAAAGCAAGTGCGGTTATTTTAATTACGATCCCAGTTATCATATTACTCACTATAATTTGTTTGTATGCGATCGGGCAAACACTGAACATCATGACGCTTGGTGCTATTGCAGCAGCCATTGGTTTGATCATTGATGATGCGATCGTTGTGGCAGAACAAATTCACCGAACGCATGAAGAACATCCCGAAGAACCCACTACAACATTGGTGCAGAAAGCCATTCATTATTTATTTCCTGCAATGGTGGGATCATCCTTAAGCACTATTGTTATTTTTCTTCCCTTCGTGTTGATGAGTGGTGTTGCCGGTGCTTATTTTAAAGTGATGACGGATACCATGATCATCACATTGGTTTGCAGCTTCTTTGTAACATGGATCGCATTGCCTGTTATTTATTTATTGTTTACCAGAGATGCCAATGTTAATTCACTGAAGAATAAAAAACAAGAATCACATGCTGTTAAGAGCCAACGCTGGGTAGGTTTCTTTATCAAAAGACCGTGGTTAAGTTTTATCATTATAATCGGATTGGTGTTTTCTGTTTATTATATCTATCCAAAATTGGAAACAGGATTCTTGCCTGAAATGGATGAAGGAAGTATCGTGTTCGATTATAATTCACCGCCGGGAACATCGTTGGAAGAAACAGACAGGATACTGCGTGAAGTAGAAAAAATGCTGGTCACCATTCCTGAGGTTGAAGCATACAGCCGTAGAACAGGAACACAGATGGGATTCTTTATCACCGAACCCAATCGAGGCGATTATCTGATCCAGTTAAAAAAGAATCGCACAAAGACAACAGAAGAAGTGATCAGTGATATCAGAAAAAGAGTAGAGGCTTCTCAACCCTCTTTGCGCATCGATTTCGGACAGGTGATCGGTGATATGCTGGGCGATCTGATGACATCCGTTCAACCCATTGAAGTAAAAATATTCGGGAATGATCAAGCCAAACTACAGGAACTATCCAAGCAGGTGGCAGATATTGTAACGCACGTAGAAGGTACTGCTGATGTGTTTGACGGGATCGTGATTGCGGGCCCATCCATCAATATTGAACCCAACAGTTCCGTTCTGGCGCAATATGGAATTACGCCCGCCAATCTGCAATATCAATTGCAATCATCACTAGAGGGAAATGTGGTGGGAACGGTATATGATAAAGAACAGTTAAGTAATGTTAGGTTAATATATCCGGGCAGTAGGACATTGAGTGTCGCGGATATTACAAAGACCCCGGTGTTTTTACCAAGCGGAAAACTAAAGCCCATCGATCAATTAGCAAATGTTCATATCAATTCAGGAGATGCAGAAATTCAAAGAGAAGACCTGCAATCCATGGGCGTTGTTACCGCAAGACTGGAAGGAAAAGATCTGGGGACCGTTATTAAAGACATACAAAAAGAAGTAGCAGCAAAGATCAGTTTACCGCAGGGTTATGCGGTGGTGTATGGCGGTGCTTATGCCGATCAGCAACAATCATTCAAGGAATTATTGGTGATCATGATCGCTGCAAGTCTATTGGTGTTTGGCGTGATCCTGTTTTTATTCAAGGACTTTAAAGTGGCCGTGATCATTTTATGTATAGCAGTGCTGGGTATCAGCGGAAGTTATATGGGATTGTATTTTACGAACACGGCATTGAATGTGGGCAGTTATACGGGATTGATCATGATCATCGGTATCATTGGCGAGAATGCCATTTTTACTTTCTTACAATTCAGAGAATCACTGAAAGCATCGAACAATGTAGATGAAGCCATTATCTATTCTATTTCAACCAGACTTCGTCCTAAATTAATGACGGCTTTAGGTGCGGTGATCGCATTGATGCCCATTGCATTAGGGATAGGTACGGGAGCACAATTACACCAGCCATTGGCCATTGCGGTGATAGGTGGTTTTATTGTGGCTTTGCCGCTATTGTTGATCGTGTTGCCAAGTATGATCCGTTTATTATTTAAACAAAAAACAAAAGGATAATGCATAATTCAGAATTGCTGCAGAATCCATCAATAGATTTGAGACTCAAACGATTTATATGAAAAAGATAATGTCAATTCTTGCATTAGCGATTGTCTTCAATCTTCATGCACAGGACAAAGCCAAAACAACCGACGCAGCAAAAGCAGCATTTGCAAAGGATTTCCAAAATGTTACGAATGTAAAATGGGATAAGGAAGACGGGAACTATGAAGTGGATTTTGTACAGGCAGGTAAAAAGATGTCGGCTCTGTATGATGCGAAAGGAATATTGAAAGAAACAGAATTAGCAGTAACCACAGCAGAATTACCTGCAGCCATCATGCCTTATTTTAAGGAACACTATAAGAATGTTGCTATAAAAGAAACAGGAAAGATCACTAAGCCAAGCGGAGAAGTTAATTTTGAATTAGGGGTTAAGGGAAAAGACATTCTGTTTGATGCAAATGGTAAATTTATTAAAGAAGCAAAAGACTAAAACAAATACAATATGAAACGATCATTTTTTTCTTTACTCATTATTGCAGCGGCAATTGTTTCGCTGAATAACGTTAACGCACAAAGCGGATACAAGCTCACTAAAACATTTCATGTGGCAAGTCCGGGTGGCTGGGATTATATTGCTGTTAATCCCAACAGTAATAAATTATACCTCTCTCACGGAACACAGGTTAATATTTTAGATAAAGCTACCGGCGATTCATTGGGTGTTATTCCCAATACAACAGGTGTGCATGGTATTGCATTCAATAATGCAGCAGGAAAAGGTTATACCAGTAATGGTAGAATTAACAACGTTACAGTTTTTGATCTAAAAACGAATGCGGTATTAAGTCAGATCGCAACGGGCGAAAACCCTGATGCCATTATGTATGATGCTTTTACTAAAAAAGTGATCACTTGTAATGGACGCAGCAAAGACCTTTCGATCATTGAAGCAGCAACAGAAAAAGTGGTTGCAACCATTCCTGTTGGCGGTAAACCCGAAACAGCAGTAACAGATAATGCAGGAAAATTATTTGTGAATATTGAAGATAAAAATGAGATCGCTGTTGTAGATCTTGCAACCAATACAGTGACCAATCGTTGGTCATTGGCACCGGGTGATGGTCCTTCCGGTTTGGTGATCGATGTAAAGAGCAAAAGACTATTTGCTACCTGCGATAAATTATTGGTGATCATGGATGCAACTGATGGAAAGATCATTGATAAACTTCCTACCGGCAGCGGTACAGATGGCGCAGCGATTGATCCTGCCACTAAATTGATCTTCACTTCTAATGGCGATGGTACTGTTACAGTTGTAAAAGAAATTTCTGCCAATGAATTTAAAGTGATCGATAATGTGCCTACCAAGAGAGCTGCAAGAACAATTTGCATTGATGAGTCAACACATAAACTGTATTTACCTACTGCCGAATTTGAACCACAGGCAGCAGGCGAAAAAGGAAGACCTAAGATGATCCCGGGAACATTTCAGGTGATCGTGTTAGAAAAATAAAATCCTACTGAATATACCATTATTACCGAGGGGATCATTTGATCCCTTTGGTGTTTCAAAGAATGACTATGGTTTTGGTTTGTCAAAGCTGTCGCAAAAGCGACAATAAAAAATATGAAATTCTAGTTTCATACTATTCCCATACATTATCCATACCGTATCTATACATCATCAATACACCATCCATATATGATCCCGCCATTTGTCGTTCCTTGTCTTGTACTGTAAAACAAAACCCCCAACAAATTGTTGAGGGTTTTATGTGGTGTGGGCCGGCCCCGATGCATCGGGGGAACCGGCGATCATAAAATAATATTGAACTTCTTTTCAATGCTCTCTTTGAATTTTGTTTGTGCTTCAATGTCTTGATGTAAAGCACGTAAGAACTTTTTCGACTTTAGGGACTTCAGGTATTTTTCAATAATCAGGGCTTCTTTTCTGTTTTGAAGGCTATAATGAATAGCAATGATCCAGTCACTGGTAAAAGAAGTACTGGCATGAGTATAGTGATGACTATTGTGCTGCGAAAGACGTTCTTGTATGTTAACACTTTCGCCTATATAATACCTGTCGAACAGCGGACTGTAAAGTATATATAAGTAGTGCATAGTTGTAAAAACAAAACCCCCAACAAATTGTTGAGGGTTTTATGTGGTGTGGGCCGCACTCGAACCTATTTGTTCTTATTTGTTTCTGCATGTTCCTGTTTTCTATGTAACTCAATGATATAAGGCATTACAGCCAATATAAAAAAGCATAAAATAGCCAAGACAAAAAAATTCCTTGCCCCTAATCTTGCCCCTTAATATATTTGTTTACTATCTTTACTTAAAAATAAACGTATGGCAAGAACAAGTGTAGGGGTCTCATTTGTTTTGAAAAACCCCAAAAACGAAACAAGCCCAGTTAAAGCAGTTTTTTGTTATAACGGCGTACAGTTTTATTATTATGAGAAAAAATTGTCTATCCCGACTAAGTATTGGAATAAGAGTCAAAAGAGAGCGAGAAATGTAAGTTCGTATAATGAACATGCTGAGTTTAACACAACCTTGGATAATATTCAAGCTGCAATACTTAACTGTTACAGAAAGTTTAAAAATGATCAATTAAAAGAACCCTCAT
>CAIKTE010000220.1 GCA_903830285.1 uncultured Chitinophagaceae bacterium
ATACGCTTTTGCAATTTCCGGATACTCTTTTATCCATTGCTGTACACGAAGACCTTCTTCCTGTGAAGTAAGCCCTGCAGCATGCAGCTCTAATAAACCCGATGATATGATTTCCTGTACATCCACTTTATGATGGTCTTAATATTTTTTTTAATTCTATGATCGCTGTTCTCAATCTTGTTTTGACCGTACCCAAAGGTATCCCTGTTTGTTTCGCGATCTCATCCTGCGTATACCCGCTAAAATAAGCCAGTTCGATCAATTCTCTGTACTCGGGTTTTAAAAGGAACAACTGCTTTCTTAACCCGATACTGTCCGATCTCCTGGCAGCAGCGCCGCCGTCAGACATCATATCTACGGAGTTTTCATCGCCTGAGATTTTATGCTGCTTTTTATATCCCTTACTTCTTAAGGTATCGATCGAATGGTTTTTAGCAATATTCAACATCCAGGTGAATAGGCGGCCCTTATACTTGTCATAATCAGATAAATGATTCCAGATCTTTACAAAAACTTCCTGCAAAATATCTTCTGCCAGTCCGTTATCATTGACCATTCGAAAAATTACGGCGTTCAGTGCAGGGGCATAATGATCATACAAATAAGAAAAAGCTTGCTTATCTTTTTGCTGTAACAAAATCACCAATTCTTCTTCGCTATATTTTACGGGAGATAACAAATCTTATAAATCCTTTTGAACAAAGAAAGTAAATAAATGCTACTGCGTTCAGATTTTCAATTGCTTTTTGCAGATAATTCTGCTATTCGAAAAAAATCTTTTCGATCATTTTTATTTTTTCTCTTTTGTCTTTCTGTATAACGAAAATATTTTTATGAAAATGAAATCCATCCTTCTCTTGATCACGTAGATATTTCTGCAAACAAAAATGAAGAACCCAAAATTCGAATGCATGAATAGTAAAAAAATAAAAAAGTATCTACTTATTTCATTTTCCGCTGTATTGTTTTTTGTATCGGTTCTTGCCATTCATATTTATTGGATCAACAGACCGAAAGCAGCTGATGCAAATACAATTGCCCTAGCCAGAATTGATATTAAACAACCCATCGATCAGGAAGATGCCGCAACCATCAGCAACTGGTTGTATCAGCAGAAAGCCGTGGATCATGTTTTAGTAAACCCTAAAACATCGATCGTGGTCTTCTCCTTTTATCCTATTGAATCCAATGCCGATAAAATAGTTTCCAATTTTAAATCCGCTCTACCCTATAAGGCTGAACGTTTCATACCCACAGAAAAACAATTGCAAAGCGGATGCCCGATAGCAAAAACATCTATGACCTATAAAATATATACTTATTTCAAAAACCTGTAAAATCTACCACCATGAAAAAAACAGCAGTATTTACCATTCTTATTTTGGGCATCATCTTTACCATCACAGCAACATCCTGCAAAAAAAATGAAGTAGCAATTCCGATTCCTACGCTCTACGATTCTTTGGGAGGAACAACACTTGTAGCAGATCCTAAAGCCAGTGGCAGCAGCATTGAAAAAGGGCGGTTACTGATCCGATCTATTATAGACAGTACCATTTTTATTATTGCAGCCGATACCGCATTGAACGGGCATTTTACAGTGTTGCTGTCAGAAGTCGGCAGCAATAATCTTACAGGGTTTATGGCCTTGAGTAAGAATCTTACTGATTTTGTTGCGGTAGCAACGGGAGCAAAAGATTATAGTTATGGCGGTAAATCAATGACTGCTGCACATAATCCTTCACAGAACAGCAGAATGAATGGCAAGGCAGATAATGGCGACTTTAATGCATTTGAAACCGACCTGGTGGCCGGTGCCGCCAAGAATGCTGTTACAACGAGTAATCCTGCATTAGTGAGCGTTGCAAAACTGGTAGAAACATTAAGAACGCAAGTGGTGCAGAATTGAGGCTTGAGTTTGTTTTAATTCAATGAATACAGTATCTGAATTTTAAAATCAGATACTGTATTTATGCATTTGCGCCTTTGTTGGTGTTTTCGCAACAAAGTTTTCATACCTATTTTCTATATCAACTTTTATAGAGCTTTCTGTACAGGAAATCGGTTGGTGAAAAACACCCAACCGAGGCGGAAGTTTTCATACCTATTTTCTATATCAACTTTATAGAACTCTATGTACATGAAATCGGTTGGTGAAAAACAGGCTGACCGAGAATAAAATAATGGCTCTGAGATTTGCATAAATAATCTTCGTTCTCCATCACCTACCCGAATCTTTTAGGATTAGGGGGTAATTCTCGGTCAGCCTGAAAAACACCCAACCGAGGCGGAAGTTTTTATTCCTATTTTCTATATCAACTTTATAGAGCTCTATGTACATGAAATCGGTTGGTGAAAAACACCTAACCGAGGCTGAAGCGCTGCATACCTAACAGGGATCTTCAGAAAGAATGTTTTTGAGTAGGACCTGGTATCAAAAAAAGATGATTTTACGAGTCCTCATTTTCCAAATTCAATGCTGCATTCTTTCTTTTCAAAAAAACGATCCTTGACTGTACAACGGTGGCTATTGCCTGAATACAACCCATGATAATGAACAAAGCATTAAAGGAAATATAGTAGGTGATCAAACCGCCAATGGCAATAGCGATCCCTGAAACAAAATGTGATTGCCCCCCGGCAATGCCCCATAAAAATGAATTGCCCGGTTCTTCCAATTCATTCGCAAAGAGTGAATCCCAGGTAGGTGTACTCAATGATTCAGCGATGGCTAATCCGAGTTGTACCATGAACAATTGATAACTGTTATGAACCAATATATAGGAAAAAGTAAACAGGGTATTGAGGAAATATCCCAGGACCATGATCTCTTCTTTTCTCTTAGACTTACTTAATACTTTTCCGATAAAAAAATACATGAGGCCCAGTGCAACAGAATAAATAGACCATGCCCATGTGATATCTAACAGATCGCCTCCGATCTTTTCAGTGAATACAGTAAACAGCGGTCCAAATAAACCTTCTCCAAAGAACCATAGCCCTGAAGCAAAAAGTAAAATCTTCTGAATCTTTGAAAAGTACATAAAGAGGTTTTTTAAAAAAATATTTAAAAATCAAGTAGTGCTCATGGTATTCAAATTGCTAAAACTTTAGATAAAATCCTATTTCCGCATAAAAAGTATTCGTCAGGTTTTTCTCTTCCCAGGGAGTAGAGTCATTAGTTTGAGAAGTTTGTGTCCCGTTTCTCAATTTGATAGTAGTTGTTGTGCTTGTATAAATAGGGTTTTTCGGTATTGCAAAGGTAGGTGTAATAAAGAATCCTATCTTTTTTGAATCATAACTAAATGGTAAAGAGATCTCATAATCCATGAAAGTAAATTGATTATTGTTCACGGTGGTCTCTACAGTTATCGATTGCAGATTAGGGATGACCTGATTTGCTTTCTTTCCTGCTTTTCTATTTGCATATCCTTCATAGTAATGCAGTGTACTCAAATTAGTTGTTACGGTGGGAGTGATCGTAAATAAGTTTGCTTTCTCTCCGATATAAAAAGCATGTGACAGGCCAATATTTGTGGCGATATCTGCCTTAGTGGAAAATAGAATATCTATGCCGGCATTGAGCTGCAAAAAATCAAGATCATAACTCATGGTGGAACCCATACTTCCTTTTAATGCACTGTTAATGACAGTACTGGCATCATTATAAAAGCTTTTTTCGGCATAAACGCTAGCACTGAAATGATCCGTAAGATCGAAATCATATCCGATATCCAATGAATACAAATCTATTCGACTTTCTGTAGGATTTGCCAGATAGGAAAGAGAACCCGATATCCATAAACCGCTTTTATCGTAATAGCCAATAGTGGGTGTTAGATAGGGTGTTTTAAGTGAATCCTGACGTCCATTATAAACATAGTTTGATAAATAAGATGCATCAATTCTGAAATAAGATATTGCCGAATCTCCCTTAGTTTTTTTTGTGCTTTGTGCCTGCACCGAAAAAAAGCCGGATATCAAGATCAGGCCTAAGAAATGAATTTTCATCATGGCGGTTTTGCATTGGGTGCTCAGAATTAATTTCAGCTCCCGTTTCTACTATGAATATACAATAAAAAGCCCTGCCCGGAAGGGTAGGGCGGATCTAAACACTGATTTATAAAAATTAAATATATAAACTATTGTTCATTGCATTTTTTTTGGTTTGTAATATTTTTTCATAATTTTAATAAGGTTATTTCCAATATTTTATAAAAGGCCGATTACCCTTACCATAAAACAATTGGCATGATCTATTTACAAATATCTGGTGGTTCGGATTTTGCGCTGATCAATTATATCGATGTTGTACATCTGCTCATTATTTGTTTGATCATTGCAAAATTCATCCACTACAGAATTCATTTCCCCGTATTTTATTTTGATTTTTTTATCCGTTTTGGCAGAGAAGAAATTCAATTGTCGGATTCAAATGCAGAAAAGAAATCCAAGATCATTCAGAACAGAACTACCAATGCCATTTTTATTTTAATGGTTTTTGACCTGTTTCTTTTTCTTTTAAAATCAATGGTGCCCAACTAAAAGCCCCACGATTACGTGAGGCTGATGCTGTGAATTAGATATACGATAGTATATTATTTAGGTATCTTTTTGCTATTTGCATCCAGTTGTTGGTTCAAAGCTTTTTGGTCCTGATTGGTTAAATGGCCGTTATCGGTTTTACGCATATCGTTCTTTTCCTGATTAATTGCAGATAGATCTTTACGGTCTTTTTGCGCCTGAGTCTTGCTCAGTTCTCCTTCTTTACGTTCTTCTGTAATTCTCTTTTCCTGGTGATCGATCCTTTTATCTACTTGATTAACTTTCGGATGATTCTTAATATGCGTGGGTTGTTTACCCGGCCCTTTTGCAAATGCAGCAAAAGAAATAATAGTTGCGATAGTTGTTACGAGTAATGTTTTCATAATATTATTTTTTAATTGAAATAATAGAGTTGCTTTTCTATCTTAAGTTTAAATTCATTATATGCTTTAATAAACCATTAACGATTTGATTGCCGATCATCAGCCCGCAATTGCAGAGATCAATAGGATCATCACAAAGAATACAGATATCGTTTGTGCGATAAGTTCGTCATATTTTAATTGTCTTTCCATTTTTAAAATTTTAGGATTAATAAATGAATCCTGTTGACTGCTTATAAGTTTCCGGGTTTAGTCTCCGTAAAATAAAAGAATGTGAGTTCACTTTTCCTTAACTCAATTCGTATGACAAATACAGATCCGGAATTAAAATTGCCCTTGCGTTTCAAGATCCTTTACGGCATTTTATACTTATTTAAAATCAGGTTATAATTCAATTAACATCAATTTTGTTGTATACAGTTAAACCATGGAAGCATAAAATGCTCTATCAATGAATATTACAAATGGTCATTTGTTTTTACAAACACTTTCCATCAAAACAAATGGCATCAATTTTGGTATATGCTTTCATTGGTATTTAAACAGCGAGTATCATAAAATGTAAAACATGCATTCTGTTTCCATTTACTAACACATTATTGCGGGGATTTAAATTTTATAATATCTTGTTGTTGATTCTTTCGATAGATCATATAAAAACAAATACATGAAGAAGATCTGCTTATCATTATTGATTTGTATCAGCATTCTTAGCATCGGTTGTTCCCTTCCGATGCAAACATCGGTTTCGGTGCAGGAAACAATGGGTACAAACCATGCCGTTGGACAAACAGAAGTTACCTATCAGGTCTTTTATGATGAATTAGCCCCGTATGGCAGATGGATCAATTATCCTGAATATGGTAATGTATGGCTTCCTAATGCAGGCAGCGGATTTCAACCTTACAGCACTAATGGTCACTGGGTATTTAGTAATGCCGGATGGACATGGGTCTCTAATTACAACTGGGGCTGGGCCACTTTTCATTACGGACGTTGGTTCTATGAAGAAGGTTATGGCTGGCTATGGCTGCCCGGACATGAATGGGCCCCTGCCTGGGTAACATGGGGTCATTCCGGAGCTTATTACGGATGGGCGCCACACTGGGGCCAAGGATCAATGCCGGTGATACATGGTCTCCGCCTTCGCATGCCTGGACATTTGTGCCGCAGGAACATATGAATAAACCCGATCTTGAACATTATGCAATGGATAGAAAAAGCAATACAAATTTTGTTAAGAATATTACTATCATCGATAATCATAGCATTAATGTGATCAATAATAATAGCACTGTTATAAACAACAACAACAGCGTGGTAAACCGAACCGCTGTCATTAATAACAACAGCAATAACAATACTCAGAATTCGGATGCTGTCAACAACCGGCACATCAACAATGCGCAATTTAATACAGGACCGCATGTCAACGAAGTAGAAAAAGCTGCCAATTCGCATATAGAGCCGGTGAATATCAATGAACATGCTAAACCAGCTCTGTCAACTATGAATGATAATAAACTCTATATGTACAGGCCCAATATCATGCATGATGAAAAACAAAAACAGATCATCAGCAATAAGCCAGCACCAAAAAATGTGGAACAATATAAACCACATCAACAGTAAAGATCAAATAAAAGCTAGATTTCTAAGAGGAAGGATTTAGTTGGGCATGAATATTTATGAGAGTTTATAATCCATGGCATACCTGATCAATCCGGTATAATTCTGCAAGTGTAATTTTGCAAAGATCCTGTCTTTATAGGTACTGACCGTGGTGATGTTCAATGCCAGCATTTCCGCGATCTCTGTAATACTATTACCTGCGATCATTAATTTCATTACTTCCAATTCTCTGTTCGAGAGGGTTTCGTGCGGTAATTTATCAGTTGCATCATTTGCTGCATCTGCCAGTAATTCCGCAATATCGAGTGTAATATATCTTTTGCCCCTTAACAAACATTCCACTGCCTTGATCAATTCAGCAGGAGCACTGTCTTTAGTAAGATAGCCCGAAGCACCTGATTTAAATGCACGTATCGCATATTCTTCTGCAGCATGCACGCTTAAAATAAGCACGGGTGTTTTTGCTGCCAGTTCTTTTACTTCCTTTAAAATTTCTACGCCGGATCTTCCCGGCATTGTTATATCGGAAATGATAATGCTGTATTCTTCTTCCTCCAGTTTGTTCAAAAGCTCAAGGCCATTAGATACTTCATCGATCTGTGCATGCGGATATTGTTCTGATAAAATCAATACCAAGCCTTTTCTTACAACACCATGATCATCGGCAATCAGAATCTTCATACTAATATATTTTTATCTTATTAAATAACCTCCCTCTTCTTTTCGAAATGAAATCACTATACAAATGTATTTAATTAATCAATTGCCTTGTAGAAGCATTCGGATTATTTATGCCTATTTACTTAGACACATCATGAATAGCTTTTTGCAGATAAGAATCTTCCTTAAGCAGTTCAAAGCATTCTATTGAGTTAAGGAAATTTTCGGCAGAAGGCTGAATCAAAAACAACTGCTTGTTTTATAAATCTTTAGGGCTTCTATTTTACTAATTGGAAATTGAAATGATCCAAGATCAGCTGAGACCTTGCCTTCCGGTTGTGCTTACCGAATCACCAAACCAAATAAAAAATATTGTTTGCATGGAAAGCTGTTGTAATTTAGAAACGAGCGCTATTCATCCAATATCCTACTGAGGCCGCTATTTCATCAATACCCCCATATACAATGACTCGACAAGGCATAAAGCCTGTTCATATAATATTGTTCCCGTTTTTGCTTTTCTGCTGCTTTATTGCTGCAGAGGCACAACCGAATTTTATTCGCGGAAAAGTCATTAATCAATTTACCAACGAAACAGTTCCTTTTGCCAGTGTTTTTTGGAAGAAAGCAGGTTCCGGAGTAATTACCGATAGTGCAGGAAGTTTTATCTTAAGAAGATCCAGCTCTCCGGTTGATACATTGGTAGTAAGCTATATCGGATTTCAAGAGATCTATCATCCTTATTATCCTGCAAAAGATACCGGCATCATCAATTTGGTTCTTTCAAATTTAAAAATAGCCAATGAAGTTTCCGTCAGATCAAAATTCAATAAAGGTTTAAGATGGTGGAAAAGCATTGTGGCGCATAAAAAAGAAAACGATCCTTACCGGTTTAAGAACTATGCGTATGAACTATACAACAAACTGGAATTGGATCTGAATAATATCGATCGCAAAAGTTTCGAGACCAATAAAATGCTTAAACCCTTTGCCTTTGTATTAAAAAATATTGACAGCAGTACCGAAGCAAAACCTTTCCTGCCCATTTTTTTAACCGAGTCGATCTCTGATTATTATTACAGCACCGATCCTTATAAGATAAGAGAAGAAATAAAAGCACTGCAAACCAGTGGCATCAAGAATGAAACGGTGATGCAGTTCATGGGTGGTGTTAGTCAGAAAATAAATGTGTACGAAGATTATATCAATGTCTTTAAAAAAGAGTTCATCAGTCCGTTAAGCAGCATTGCTGATAAATTCTACAATTTTAAAGGAGCCGATACACAGATCATAGATCATGAAAAATATTTTCATTTATTTTTTTCGCCCAAGCAGGAAGGCGAGAATACTTTTAACGGCGACTGCTGGATCCATAGCAGCACATGGGCCATCAAACGCATCAACCTCAATATTTCAGCCACTGCGAATATCAATTTTGTAAATCGGTTGAGCATCGTTCAGGAGTTTGCTAAATCAGACAAGGGCAGATGGGTATTTGCGAAAGATAAATTTATAGCCGACCTCTCTCCGCTCAGTAAAAATAAAATAAGCTTTATAGGAAGAAAGACCGCAACCTATAAGAATGTACAGATCAATCAGGATTTCATTGAAACCGCTCTCTTAAAAAACAAGACCAAAGAAGAAGTGATCATCAAAGACAGTTCGAGATCCTATGCAGCAGATTTTTGGGAAACCAACAGGCATGAGCCATTGAGTCTTACTGAGAATAAAGTGTATACCATGATCGATACACTCAAGAAAATGCCTTTATTCATCCGATATTCCAACAATCTTGAATTCTTAGTGGATGGTCACCGGAAATTCGGAAAGATCGAAATTGGTCCCTGGTTTAAATGGGTCAGCGGTAATCAGCTCGAAAAAATAAGGTTGCGTTTTGATCTTGGAACAACAAAGCTCTTCAGTGAACATTTACGACTGAACGGATATCTGGCTTATGGTTTTCAGGATGGGATCTGGAAAGGAAAGGCTGCTGCTAATTATATTTTCAGAAAACCCAAGGGTTGGAATGTTTTTGGATCATACACGAATGATCTCGACAATGGCCGCATCCGTTATAATGATGATGATGATGCCACTACAGATAATATGTTCAGTCAATTGATCCGCAGACAAAATATTCGTCAGAAATTCTTAGGCGTTGAAGAATATAAATTAGGTGTAGGGAAACAATGGCAGCCTTATATATCAACAGAACTCAGTTTTAATAATTCACAATACCAAACTTTTGGATCATTGCCATCCCAGGTCTTTTTTTCGTTGAACGGCCATAGTGTAGTAAACAGTGAATTCAATTTTAAGATCCGTTATGCGCCCGGCGAAAAAGAAATTGAAACGCATCGCCGAACCATTCATTTGAAAAATGTATTTCCTGTTTTTGAAGCAAAGTATGGTGTTGCATTTCCAAATATTTTCTTGAGTGAATATTCTTATCAGAAAATTTCTTTGTCGATCAATCAAACCATTCGGATACCGCGATGGGGGCATATTGATTATATGCTCTATGGCGGAAAATATTTTGGAGACAGCATCCCTTTTATGCTGCTTGAAATTCATCCGGGTAATGAGATCTATTATTATAACAAACAATCTTTTAACCTGATGAATCGCTTTGAATATTTCAGCGATCAATATGCAGGATTGAATGTTGAATATAATTTCGAAAAGAAGCTGCTGAACCTGTTCCCGTTTTTGCGCAAATCAAAAGCACGCCAGTTTGTAAATTTAAAAACTGTTGTTGGCGATCTCAACATGGCCAACAGGGTATTCAATAAACTTGAATTTTCTGATTATCGCTTAAAAAGATTGAGAGGTGATAATTATACCGAAATAGGCACAGGCATTGATAATTTATTCCGGTTTTTCAGAATTGATCTCGTGTGGCGTTTTGATCCATCCTTTGTTGTGCCACCCACTTCAACTGTTCCCAATAATCCTCAAAAGTTTGCAGTGTTTGGAAGTTTCCGCCTTCAGTTTTAATAGCCTGATCTCTTTTGATCGATCTTATCTCTATTGCAAAAAATGACTTGCAGTTTTGCAAATAAAAAAGCGAAGCTTTTGGCTTCGCTTCCCCTGTTAGACCCTCTGTAATTCGAAAATTTTTACATGATCACAAATTATTATTCCGGATGTCTCTGAAAATATTTACGATCTGTTGTTGGGCAACTATTTCTTTTTATTGCACTACATGCTGCAAGAATAGTTGCCGATAATGCAATGCATATAATAAAATAAATAGCTTTTTTCATGATATTGTTTTTTTAGACTTATTCAGAAAAAAATAGTTTAAATCAATCACTATAAAATTTATAAAGAGGCTTCGCGTAGATAGATACTTCAAAATTATTTTTTGTTGCCCTGACAGATAAATTTTACAAACCTGCGTTCTATTTATCATGCTTCGAATACATGAAATAATGAAGTAGCATTCATTTAAAATTGCTGTTACATAGATGCACTCGAATTGTAAATCCCATTTGCTGATTCAATCGGGATCAATTAATCAGAATACCTGCTTTTTCCTTGCATCAATTGAGGTTTGAAAAATATTTTTCCTTTCATTTTAAAGGAAATAGCCGCCATTTACTAAGAAAACAGTCTGTATTTGTAGTACTTGCAACCGTTAAACATCAATAAATTTTTGTAGTAAAATTTACCACAAAAACATGCTTTAACTATTGAAGTAAAAAAAATATTTGATAAACAACTGATTTTATTACTACAAAAAGCACTAGTCGTGATCAGATTTTTTTGCCTAAAAAACAACCACCTCTTGCCTAAACATAGAACTACTTAAAAGTCAAAGTATATCCTATTTTTCAGCTCCTATGTTGATGTGAGTTTTGTGTAGTCAAAAAGATCGGATGTATGCAGTACTCGAGTCAGCTCATCTGTTCTTCCCTTTAAACAACCCAGTAAAAAATTTCTGCAAAAAGTTTTTTACGCAAACCATCTGTCATGAAAAACAAGTTATTATTCTCCCTATTTATTCTCTTCAGCGCAACAATAGTCAAAGCACAAATGCATGTAGGTTTAGCCGCCGGTGCAGGAACAGACAAAATAATGGTAACAGATCTGCGAATCGGGTATCACAGCAGTCAATATCTGATCGAAGCACACGAAATACTATGCTTTAGTGATGCTAAGCCCTGTTACTTCGGCGCAAGGGTTGGTAAAACAATCCAGATCAGTCCCAACAGTTTCATCATGCCTGTTGTAGGTTATTATTATTCTTTATTTACAAACGATCATCCCACTAAAATGGAAGGCTTTAACGGAGATGAGAGCCAGATCAACAAGCTTGTTCCGGCTCTGGGAATCATGTTTGTTTCGGGTAAATGCAGTATCGAAGCCCGCAATATCAACAACATGTATCAGGTAACCATTGGATTATGGAATATTTTAAAAAGCAAAAACTGATCCCATGAAAAACTTAATCTTCCTGTTGTTGCTGTTGCCATTATTTACAACAGCGCAATATAAAATAGACAAAAATAAAATCCTCACGGGCTCTTTGATAGCATTGTCAGGTTCAGCTACCGGATTCAATGAAACATTGATGCATCACTATGATAAATTCAAGGCAAAATTTCCAAACGCGAACGATAAATGGTTCAATCCGCAGGAAAGCTGGGTAAATAAATATAAGAACGGGAATTGTGCAGATGGTGATAAGTTCCCGATGTCTTCCGGCTTACTGGCTTTTACCACCGATCAATATCATCTTAATGCAATGGTTAGAGACGTTTCATTGTTAGCAGCCGTAACATTTAAGATAGGAGGCAAGAAACAAAAGTTCATGTATTATGTGTATGATTTTTTATACTATTCAGCATGCTATTCTTTAGGATTCTACCTCACTTACGGGTCCTTTCATTAATAATAAGATCCAATATCCGGATCCTGGTTGAAAAACCTTTTTATTACAATCCGCAACATCAACAACTTTAAAAACGGCAGGCGTATTCCTAAATTTCAGATCGTATTCAACTTTTTTACAGATGATGGGATGTTCTTAAAGGGAACATCAATCCCCGTGGTTTTCTAACTATGGGGATCTTTTTTGTTTCTCGTCCAAAGGACCCCCTCGGGGCAAAGAGCGCAACGGTTCTCTTTTTTCTCGCAGCGCAGTGAACGCAACGGTTCTTCCCGACTCCTACTAACGACTCCTGACTCGCGATTCTGTCATTAAATGTGGTTTATTAAATCAATCTTACAATTACAGACAGAACATGATGATAAAAAAATCCTGAGACCTTATCTTGGATCTCAGGATTCAATTGTAGATAAACGTTTTATTCAAGCACCTCCCCTAGAAGATCGCTTTACATAAGAAAAGGAATTTATTTTTTGGCCGCCTTTTTCTTGACAACCGCTTTTTTCTTTTTCACTGCAGGAGTGACGGTTTTTACAGGCTTAGGCTTGCTTTCCTTCTTTTTTCCCAAACCATGGGTCAAGATCTTCAGGGCCTTTTTAATTCTATGCTCGAACTTTTTATTACTGAGTTCAGATCTCAATGCAGCAAAAATCAAAGCGAATTCCTTTTCAATATCAGGGGTTGTTTCCTTTTGGGGAACTATGGCTTTTTTGCTTTCTTTTTTGATTGGCATATCGTATGTTATTTTAACAAACTTAACGATTTAATAATATGGCCAATATTAAGTTTTAGTTGAGCAGCTCCTATGAAAGTATGTGAATCATGTAAGTTTTTATAAAAAGTATATAAGGTAATTGACGCATTCAAACGCAACTTTATAGATCATTAATTCCGGTGATCAACTAAATCAAAAAACATGAACTGGACCATCATCATCATAGTTGCTGTACTAGCAATCGCGTTAATTGTATTTCTGGTCACGCGCGATCAAAAAGACGAAAAGGAAATCGAAGAAGAAATAGACAATGATTTTACCGGGCCAGAACATAAAAAAGAGCATATTGAAATTGAAGAGATGCACTAGGCCATTCCTTGGTTTTATTAAGGGATGCATTGTTAATTGAAAAAACCAACATAGCATTCTTTCCATCAACTCTTTGCCGATCAGTTTTCTGAAGGCGGTGCCAGCAAATAATTCTCTGTCTCTTTTGGTTTCGTGAATTTCAGTTTACCAAACTTATACGTAAAGCTGATACCAAATGAACGATAAGGAATATCCCTGTAAGAATTTGCAATCACATCTTTTGCTACTGACAGGGTTGCCTGATGAATATATTGGTTGAAAGCGTTCACTATCACAATACCGATACTGCCTTTTGTATGTAAGATCTGTTTACGTGCTGCTAATGTATAGGAATACATATTGGGTTGTTGTCCCTGCCATTTCATACCCAGATTATAATTACCAAAAGCCTCGGCCGTCCATTGATTATTGAACACATAGGCCGCATTGATATTGGCCCTGAAACCAAAGCTACTTGTTATGTTGGGCGTATCATAAGGATTATTCATGGTTCGGTTAAATAACTGAACATTAGGTCGAATGGTTAGTTTTTTGTTGAGCACTAAAGAAAGCGAAATATTGGTACCTGCTCGTACTTCGGAGCTGATATTGGCACGTGAAGTAATCGTAACATCTGTATAAACGGAATCGCCAATTTTATATGTGGGGTAGTACGTGAGAAAGGATTTGATATCGGGACTGTTTCGCTGATAGAAGAATAAAATATTGATATTGCTTCCGTTGTCGAATGACTTATTATAGCCTAACTCAAACTTGTTGCCGATCTCCGGTTGAAGGTTTGGATTACCCGTTGTGATGTTATGTGGATCACTGAGATTCATGAAAGGATTAAGGTCACGAAAGTCGGGTCTTTCAATACGATAGGAGTAAGCAAATTTTACCGTTTGCCTTTCATTAAAAGAATGAGAGACCACAAAAGATGGAGCCAGATTATGATAATCGGGAATGCTGACATTGCTGGCATTGGAATAACCGGCCGTACTGATCGTATACTCATAGCGCATACCTGCTTTGATATCCAGATAATGGAATAAAGAAAAGTCGGCAGAAGCATAGCCTGCATAGATCCTTCGCATATAATCAGCACTGTAAGATTGTGATGTGTCTATTACATAATTACCTGTAGCTGGATTCAGCATGAAAACATCTGCACTACTACTGATATTTTGCAAGATCATCTTCAATCCTGTTTCAAGCAGTACATTTTTATTCAAAGGCTGCGTATAATCGATAGAAAATTCCATTTCATTTTCCTTACCCTCATTCAAACTATGTGCACCTGCAAATGCAGTATTACTTGTTTTATAATATTGCGATTGATCATAGTAAGTATTATTTTGATCAAAACTTCCGTCATATCCTATCTCCAGTTCCTGCTTTTCTTTTTTAAATTTATGTTTGTACAGAAGGCTGTTATCAATGGTGTTTACGTCAAATTGATTTTTATAATTACGCAGGCTTGATGAATTACTGAGGGTATTCCCTGCAAGATCGAATAGAATATTTGTTTGATCGATGATGCCAAAACTTTTATATCCGTAATGATTACTGCCAAAGTTAGCATTGATATCATCCCTTTTAGAAACAGCCCAGTCAAGTCCAATACCGGATTTGTATCCATTCCTGCTGAAGTTTGCATCGCTTTGCTGCAATAACCTGCTACTTCCCGTGCTAAATGTTGTAAGCCGATCCATCCCATTAGGCGTTACAGCTTCCAGTTGAGCATTACCACTATAATAGGCACTCACGCCGAAATTCTTTTTCTTCCAGTTCACATTGATACTTCCGTTTTCTAATCGGGTACCTGCCGACAGATTAATATTACCGTTAAAACCCTCTATTTTATTTTTCTTCAAAACGATATTGATGATGCCGCCTGTTCCGGCTGCATCATATTTTGCAGAGGGACTTGTAATGACTTCTATGCTTTGGATCTGACTGTTGGGAATGGACTGTAATGCATCTGCTACACTATTGCCGAAAATGGCAGAAGGTCTTCCGTCAATTAAAAAGCGGATACTGGGATTGCCCAGCAATTCTACATTACCATCTGCATCCACCGTTACCATCGGTATTTTTTTCAAAGCATCCGTAGCCACACCGCCCAGAGAAGTAATATCTTTCTCAACATTGTATACCAGTTTATCGATCTTGTTCTCAATAATTTTTTTGCTGCTGGTCACTGTAACATTCGCCAGTGTATTTATTTTTTTGCTGATCAAAAGATCGTCTATAGAAAGATCTCTGTTTACTGCTATTTTTTTATTCAGGTCACTATATCCTAAGAAGCGGATACTGATCGTATAATTTCCTTTGTTGATATTCTCCAGCGTGAACACTCCTTTTTTATCAGTGATGGTTCCGGTGATCGTTTTTTTGCTGCTGTCATTCAGTAAAGAGATGGTCGCATATTCGATCGTTTGACCCGAAACAGAATCCATGACCTTACCTGTTATCCGGTAACCATCTGTGCGATTATTCTTTTGTTGTGAAAAGGAGAGATTGAAGATAATAAGCAGGCTTGCACAAATGAATAATCCTTTCATTGAATAATAGATTGATCTGAATACTGCAAATGAAAGACTTAATTCTGTAGAAATTTTGAATATCGCTGAACAATAGAAATTACCCTATAAAGTTGAATTGATGCTGATCCCCCAGGCCAAAGCTGTATTTGTGTTGGCAGGATCTGCATTCCATAAACATTCCCTTACTGTCATTATTTTTTTTACTGTGTCGATCGTCAGCAATTCAAAGGCCAGTTTCGTTTCATCTTTGGCAGAATATCTTCCTTTCATAGGTGAATCTGCACGAAAACAGGGAAGGGAAATATTTTGATCTGGCCCCGTCCAGTTATAATACTCTGTATAGTTGGTATGACCATGAAAATAGGCTTTGATATTTTGATGCTGTTGAATAAAAACGGCAAATGCTTTCTGCTCCATGATCGTTTTTTCTTCCACTGAATTGCCGTCTTTAAAAGTCTCTGTAACTAGATTCTCAAACTTATCTTTTTCATTGATGGTATGATCCCCATTCGGGTTTACAAAAAATCTCGCTTCCACATCAGGCATGGAGTGAGTAAATAAAAAAACAGGAGTGGATATGGAAACAGTACGCAGATCTTTTTCCATCCAAGCCCTTTCGGCAGAATCGGGCCATGCATCCACAAATACTAAATGAATGCCGCCTATGTTTTTTGAATAATGAATTTTATCAGTTGAGTAGTTAAACGTGTTTTCTGTTTTAGGTGTAACAGGTTGAATCATTAAATTGTAGATGCCGATCAATGAAGCCTTATCTGTCAAGGGTTGCATGGGCCTGTGATATCCAATTGCATTGCTGATATCATGATTACCGGGTGTAAGTAATAATTTTGTTTTGTTTCCTTTGCTGTCTTTCAACTGCATGTGATCGATATAATCCTCTTCGAATTGTTTCCAGGAAACTGAAGCAGGCTGAATATCTTTTTCCTGCCGGTTGCAGATATCCCCTGTGATGATCACTGCATCAATGCCTTTTATTTTCTTTCCTGCAGCAATGCCATTATCGTTGGGTAAGCTTAGTGATGGAAGCATACTCATCTTTTCCAGCATAGCAGCATTTATTGCTGCAGCCGAAACATTTACTTTATTTCTGAAAACCGGTTTTGTTAATCCGAAATGAAGATCTGAACAAAAGATAAACTGAATGATGCTGTCATTCTTTACTGCAATGAGTGGCTTACTTTCTGCAGTGAAGCTTACAGCTA
>CAIKTE010000221.1 GCA_903830285.1 uncultured Chitinophagaceae bacterium
ATGGACATTTTCAAAATATATTCTCAGACCTCATTTTCACTTTTCAACAAAAAGAATCATTTGAATTAATGGCAAATGAATACTTAGTATATAAGAAAATCTAATTGCATTAAAGATCATTAGCCTGCTTGTAGTTCTTAGATTGACAAATATTGTCAGGGAAGAATTTTGCAGTTTGTTAAAAATAAACATAGCAGTTATTTTTAACAACCGTCTAATTATATTGTTAAATAATTTCATGCAAAATATTTGCTATGAAATATAATTTACAAAACTCCTTCTTAGTTTCACTCAGCATTACCTTATTTGCCTGCAATTGTAATAAACCTATGCCATATATGTTTACTTCAGGTAACTGGGTAAACCATTTCAATATGAATGGGATGCCAAGAAACAATGCCAGCAGTTGGGTTATTGGTGATACCGGATATCTTGTTGCAGGTTATAATTCAACAAACGATTCCTGTTTAACTGATCTATGGCAATTCGATCCGGTTAAAAATACCTGGACACAGAAAGCATATTTTCCCGGTGCTGCAAGACAATCAGGAGTTGCTTTTGCAATTGGGGCTAATGGATATTATGCTACAGGAACTAATTCTAAAATGCAGAAAAATTTTCAGGATTGCTGGCAATACAATCCTTCTGCAAACAGTTGGACAAGGATGGCAGACTTACCGGATATCAATGTTGCGGGAACTGGTGCAAGATATGATGCTGTTGCATTTGCTATCGGCAATTATGGTTATATTGGAACAGGCTTTAATGGTACTTACTTAAATGATTTTTGGCAGTTTGATCCCATAGCAAACAAATGGGCAGCTCTATCAAGCAGTCCCATAATTAAAAGAAGCGGTGCTGTTGCTTTTGTATATGTGAATGAGGCTTATATCTGTACCGGAATAAATAATGGCGCAGAACTCAAAGATTTTTGGAGATATAATCCAAGTACAGATAAATGGACTCAGTTAAGAGATATTGCAAATACAAGTGCTGATAATTATGATGATGATTATACTGATCTTGTTAGAGACCATGCTGTTGCTTTAGTAGAACCAAATAGCAGTGTATGGAAAGCATATCTTATTTGCGGACAAAATGGATCTGCCACAGCAAAAACATGGGAATATAGTTTTACGGATGATTTATGGGAAAGAAAGGAATCTTATGAACGTGCAGCAAGACAAGGCGCTGTAAGTTGGAGTTTTCTTAATTTAAAAAGAGGTTTTGTAGGAACAGGTAAAACTGCTGCGTCTTCTGTAAGTGATTATGATGAATGGTTTCCTGAGGATGATGTTAATGTAAATGATTAAAAATAATTTGGTTTGCTAAAATAAAGAGCCCCGAAGTTTTCTACGGGGCTCTTTATTTTCAATCTTAGTAATTAAACAATATTATTCATCCAGTCTATTCATCATCCAGTTTAACAGGATAACGATATGATTCCGTATAACCGGGATAAATTCCATCGAAATAAGCAGTGCCTTTTATATTGATCAAAACTGCTTTTAGATCTTCCACTGTTTTAACTTCTTTACCATTTACTGCAGTGATCACAAAACCTTCCTGGATCCTTGAATTTTTAAATGCACCTTCTTTGATCTTCTTCACAACAACTCCCCCTGTAATTTCATTAGCTGCTGCTATTTTCTTATCTACCATTTCAAAGTCGGCACCTAATTTTTCTAATATGGCAGGAGTTTTTACAACATCTGTATTGCCTACTTTATTTTTCAGGGTAACAGGAATGACGATATCTTTTCCATCACGATTTACAGTAATATTAATTTTATCGCCTGGTTTAAAACGTGCAATTTGTTCTTGCAATTCCGGACCGGAATTAACTTTTGTTCCATTAATATTGATAATAAAATCACCCTTCTTAATACCGGCTGCTTTTGCCGCTCCATTTTCTGTAACATCGGTGATATATACACCATCGCCGTCTTTAATGCCTTGCTGTTTTTTGTCTTCATCACTCGCACCTTCTCTTGGATAAGAGATACCAATGAATGCTCTTTGAACAGTTCCGAACTTAATGATATCATTCACTACCTTCTTTACAATGTTAACAGGGATCGCATAAGAATATCCTGCATAAGAACCTGTTTCAGATGCAATGGCAGAGTTGATACCGATCAATTCACCAGTAGTATTAATTAAGGCGCCTCCACTGTTACCACGATTTACAGCAGCATCAGTTTGAATGAAAGATTCAATTGGTGTTTGACTTTGTCTGTCGTTGATGCCAATATTTCTTGATTTAGCACTGATGATGCCTGCAGTAACAGTTACATCCAGTGTTAACGGATAACCGATGGCCAAAACCCATTGTCCTAATTTAGATTCATCGCTGTTACCATAGACCAGATAAGGCAATCCTTTTGCATCAATTTTTATAACAGCAATATCACTGCTGGGGTCAGTTCCCACCACAGTTGCTTTATAAGATTTTTTATTGGGCAAAGTGATATTGATCTCATCTGCGCCTTCCACTACGTGATTATTGGTAACGATATACCCGTCATCACTAATGATCACACCACTTCCGCTGGCACGTTGTTCAGGGATCATCCTGGGACCGTTATTGCCAAACAGATCACCAAAGGGATCATCGCCCCCAAACAGATCACCAAACGGATTGCTGCGTTTCGGTAAATTGTTAGATACTTGTTTTGCTTTGGTACGTGTTTTAATATGCACCACTGCAGGTGTAGCAGCCATAGCTGCCTGAGTAAAATCCAAGGAAGATTCTGCATTCCCCTTCTTGTCAAAAAAGCCTGCATAATTTACAGGAAGCTTTCCGGGTTCTTGTGTTCCAGCATATCTGCTTTTTACAAATTCGCCAAAACCCCACACACTCAAAATGGCGGTGGTAGCACTGATGCCTACAACGGCTAAAATTGTTTTGAGTTTCATCATGTAATTTTTTTAGTGATTGTTCAAAAATTATGCCTTTATGAATGCAAATAAACGAACCTGTTTAATCGTCAGTTCACCGTAAATAACATTTAACGAATGTTTTACGATAAGCATCGTATCTCGGCATTTAAAATTACATTTTAAAATGAGAAGGTTTTGGTAAAACCTAGTTCTTCGAACTCTTTGCGGGTGGTTTCAAAAAATTAATTGATCAACAAATGATGAGCGAATCTGTCTCGAACACCAGCCGAACACCAGTCGAACACCAACCGAACACCAGTCGAACACCAACCGAACACCAGCCGAATAAGACCAGCCTGAAATTTCCAAGCTTTATTCGATGTTTGGTACAGCAAAAGGAATAACGAAAGCTGCTAAGCTCAATTTCACATTCCGGTCAGCAAGAACTGCATGGTATCCACGCCATCGGCATAATCGTTCAATGAAGGCTGCTGTGCCTTACCGAAAGGGGTAAAGCCATGTCCTACCATACACTGAACATCCTGATTATTTTGTAAAAATGAAATAACGCTTGAAGCATCATCATAAAATTCATAATGCACCTGACTAACCGGTGAAAATAATGAAGCATTTTCTGCAAAAATGACGGAACCATTGTTCATATAGAATTTATTGGCCATCATCACCAATGCCAGATGATAATCATAATTGTGTTTGTATTTATGAAAATCCAGATAGTGCTCATATTTTTTTAGGGCAGTGAGCAATTTAATAAAATCGTAACCGGTGGGCACATAGAGTTTGGTCACATTTCTACATCCGAGCCCAAAATAGAACTGGATATCATCTGCTAAAGCATTTAGTTCTTCTGTTGTTTCGGAACCGTCCAAAATGGCAACGGAAGTCCTGTTTCGACGGATAATATTTGGGTATTTGCCGAAATAATAGTCGAAATAACGGCTGCTGTTATTGCTGCCGGTGGCAATATAAGCATCGCAACCTTTCAAATTTTCAGCAAAAAAAATATGATTCTCGACAGGTTCTTCCCATTCCAGCATTTTTTTTACAATATGTTTGATGAGTATCTCGTCTTTCGAAGAAGCTTTGATCATCATGCGTCTTCCGCTCAGAAAAACACAGAGAAAATCATGAAATCCAACCAGTGGGATATTGCCGGCCATCACTATGCCTACTATGGCGTCATTGGCCCGGAATGCTTTCAGGTTATAGCTTTCCGCCCAAGATATAAGTTTTTCTTTCTGCAAAAATTCAGAGCAGATATTGGAAACTGACAGTTCAATAAACTCAGGCACAAACCAGGAGTTTTCTCTCGAAGCACGTTCTTTTACAGCCTGCCATTCTTCGCTTTTATCCTGCATATATTTTCCCAGCCTGATCATTAAATTAATTCTTTCTGTTAATTCCATGTACTGTATTGTTTTTGAATTTATTTTTGCGTAACCAAATTTTCACAATCAAAATTAAATTTATGGCAATTAAGATTACTGACGAATGTATTAATTGTGGCGCTTGCGAGCCCGAATGTCCAAACAACGCTATTTACGAAGGTGGGGTAGATTGGGCAGTATCCGATGGAACCACTGTAAAAGGAAGCTTTACCCTGATGGATGGAACTTCTATTGATGTTGATGCAAAGAATGCACCAATCGCTGTTGACACATATTATATTGTGCCGAATAAATGTACAGAATGCCAGGGTTTTCATGAAGAACCACAATGCGCTTCTGTTTGTCCAGTTGACTGCTGCGTACCTGATGAAGAGTACAAAGAAACAGTGGATGAATTAACTGCTAAGAAAGACAAATTGCACGCTGCATAAACTGCAAAATGTGCTAAACTTTTTTTGCTGAAATATTTGCGTAAAGAAGTTTTTGTTCTTAGCTTTAGAGTACAATAATTGTTGCTACAAGACGGCAACATCGAGTAACGGCGGGTGATATTTCCCGTCAACGTGAGGTGAAGAAGCAGGCAGTTTCTTCACCTTTTTGTTTTTAATAGGCAGATATGAAATATGTAATCATTGCTTCTGTATTTTTTCTCTCGGGATGTGTTATTGATAGCATTAGTGATGAGTATTCTGTAATGAGTACAGATAAAGCCTTTTCTGAATTCAGTCAATCAAAAGGAATGAAAACTGCATTCCTCCAATACATGGATAGCAATTGCGTTTTGTTGAGACCGGATCACTTACCCATTGTTGGAAATGCTGCAAGCAAGTTCATCAATTCTAGTAATGATACTTCTTTTACTTTGATCTGGAAACCTTCGGCTGCGACTGTAAGCAAAAGCAGTGACCTTGCATTTACTTACGGAACTTATCAAATGATGCTGCATCATAACAAAGACAGCGTTTTTACGGGTACTTATGTGACCATCTGGAAGAAACAAAAAGACGGTTCCTGGAAATTTGTTTTAGACAGTGGCAATGAAGGTTTGGGAAAACCTTCACACTAAAAATTAATTTGCTTTTATTCTCCTTATAAATCCTTTTTATATTTGGCTTCTTAAAATACTTTCATGAAGAAAAAAATTGCGTTGGTCACCGGCGGTTTGAGTGGTGAAGCCGAGATCAGTTATAAAAGTGCCATTACAGTCGGCAATAATGTAGACAGAGACAAATTCGAAGTATATAAGATCGATATCAATCCCAAAGGCTGGTGGTATGAAGCGGAAGATGGATCGCATACTACTGTGAATCGTGATGATTTTTCTATAACTGCAAACGGACAAAAAATAAATTTCGATGCAGTATTACTATGTATTCATGGCACTCCGGGTGAAGACGGAAAATTGCAGGGCTATTTCGATATGCTGCATTTGCCCTATACCAGTTGCGATGCGGCAACTTCTGCATTAACATTCAATAAAAGATATACCGTTGCCGTTGCTTCATTTGGTGGCATACATGTTGCCAAGAGTTTACATCTTTTTAAACATACGCCATTGGAGGTACAACAAATTTTATCTCAATTGCAATTACCCGTTTTTGTGAAGCCTAATAATGGCGGAAGCAGTATCGGCATGAGTAAAGTGAATAAGGCGGATGAGTTGCAAGCTGCATTAGACAAAGCTTTTAAAGAAGACGATCAGATCCTGATCGAAGAATTCATCAGCGGAAGAGAATTCACGATCGGTGTTTTTAAAACAAAAGGGGAGATCATTGTATTACCCATTACGGAAGTAACGACCCATAATGAGTTCTTTGATTTTGAAGCTAAATATCAGGGCAAAAGCGAAGAGACCACTCCTGCAAAAATTGATGAAAATGTTGCTTCAAAATTAAGGGCAGCGGCATTAAGAGTATATGAGATCTTGAACTGCAGAGGGGTTGTGCGTATCGATTTTATTTACAATGAACAAAAGAATGAACCGTATATGCTGGAAGTGAACACAGTGCCGGGTCAAAGCCAGGCAAGTGTGATACCTCAGCAGGTAAGAGTTAAAGGCTGGACCTTAAAAGAGTTTTATACGGCAGTGATCGAAGAAGCCTTAGCATAAAAAATATAAATTCTTTTTTCAGAATTGCTTTATATTCAATTTTGCAATCAGATCAACTAAAATTCAGTAAGTGTTTAAATTCATAACAGCAAAACCACTTTGGGCAAATATTCTTGCAGGCATTATTATTTTAATAGTGCTGATCGTGTCTTTTTTCTTTTTGTTGGATTGGATCACGGGTCATAATCAATATGAGAAAGTACCATCAGTGGTCTCGCAAAATATTGATGCTGCCAGAATAAACTTAGCGGCCAAAGGATTTGCAGTTGAGATCGCAGACTCAGTTTATGAAAATTCTGTTGGTGCGTTAAGTGTGGTTAAGCAATCACCCGAAGCAGATGCAATGGTTAAGAGTGGCCGTACCATTTACCTTACCATTAATCGTGCAGTACCTCCACAGGTTGCTATGCCTAATCTGGTAGGCTTTTCCAGTCGCAGTGCAGAAATGTATTTAACAAGTCTTGGATTGAAAATGGGAGATACTTATTATCGGGCTGATATTGCACGCAATGCGGTATTAGAACAACGTTATAACGATGAAATAATTAAAGAAGGAACAAAGATCCCGTTGGGTAGTATCATTAATTTAGTACTAGGAACCGGTGAAGGAAGCGGAGAATTATTCGTGCCCGATCTTATCGGATTAACTTTAGCTCAGGCAAGAAGTCAGCTTACTACTCTGGGATTGAATATAGGATCAGTCATTCCGGTTGATGCAATAAAAGATACTTCCAATGCATTTGTGGTGAGACAAAATCCCGAAGTATCTACTGAACCGGAACCCGGACAAAAGATCATCAATAAACTCAGGCCGGGGCAATTGATCGATATTTATATCAGCACTACTGCCCCTATAAAAGATTCTATTATATCACACTAAATAAATCATTGAATGAAAACAATTACCGTAGAAGAAGTTAAAGCCAGATTGGATGCAGGCGAACAATTGAACTTATTGGATGTTCGTGAACCGCATGAAAATGCAGACTTTAATATCGGTGGAATTTTGTTGCCTTTGGGAAAAGTACAAACCATGCAAATTGAAGATATTGAAGACCTGCGTGATAAAGAAGTTTTGATCTATTGCAGAAGCGGAAACAGGAGTGGACAAGCTTGTATGATATTGGAACAAATGGGATTTGTCAATGTTTCAAATGTAGTGGGAGGTATGTTGGATTGGCAGGCTAAATTCGCAAAATAAATTTATCAGGATATCTTGAAATGCCTGCTGCTATTCATTAGGAGCAGGCATTTTTATTTATACTTTTCCTGTTTCGCAAAGGTTTTTAAGCATCAGCAAATGTTTGCCCCATTGAAAATTACAATAGCCGCAAAACCTTGTTTGCTTTTTCCATCCGCTATGTTTAAAATCTAAATAAAGCACACCATCAGTTTCATCTATTTCAAACAATATCTTGGTTCCCACCCATTCTGCATGGCTTTCCAAACAATCCCATTCTAATCGTTCATTTGGAACAAGATCGATCACCTTCATTTTATTGGTCAATTTTGCATTCACCACAAATTCATTTACAAAACCTATTTCTGCTTTTGCGATACAATCGGGGATCCACCAACGTGATAAGCCTTCTTGTGTAGTGATGGCCTGATATATGGTGGCTTTGTTGGAATGAATATCGATACGGTGATAAATGGTTGCCATAAAAAGCAGATTAATGCTACCAAGTTAGGAAAATAAATTTAGTATTGTTTTACTAAAAAAATGCCGGCAATTCTTTGATGGTAGGACTGTGGTTTTCTATTTTCGAGGCTGAAGGAAAAGAATCAGCAGTAGTTATGTCTGCTTTTAGTTGTAGGAAGGCAACTCACTTATACTTTGAAGCAGTATACAGCTTTATCCGTATCCTTAGTTTCAATGCAACAAATAAAAAAAAGTGCGATGAATGATTCACCGCACTTTTTTTATATGAAAACTGATATTTTAGTTCTTAGGATCTAATGCAACTTTTATTTTCTGACTCAGATCCAATAAATGTACTTTACTCATTTTGTCTGAATTCGCTGATGAAGATATCTTGCTGCGTAATTCTACTAATTGAGCTCTCACAATGGCAGGAACATCACTGCGTTTCAGATCTACACCCGGTCCGAATGAAAATCCCTGAATGGTGATAGTGGTAGAAGAAGATGACGGATTAATGATCGCACTTAATTTTTCTACATAACTCTTTTGAAGGATTCTGCGATACTCATCAATGGGTTTATTACTGCTTAATTCGCTGAATAGATCTGTTTGAACATCATTCAACAATTCCATTGCATTGTATGCTTTATCGGCTCCAAAACGTTCCAGACAAATTTGCATACGGTTCAATCTGCTTGTACTGATCAAGTCTGCTAAACCACGTTCCTGTAGAGATGCAACAGGATCAAGTGCAACAGGGTTATTGAACTTATTCCACATATCTTTCGCAATTAACCATTTTGGTGTTTCAAATAATTGTTTATTTAAGAATTGAACGGCTTCTTTCTGGTAAGATTTCGGAACTATTTCATAAACGGGTGCTTTCTCTTCACTGCTTTTAAAAGTTTCATAGATACCACCTACATTTTTTGTAACATGCCCCATATACAATCGGAACTGACCAATCAGTTGGATATACATATGAGCAATATTTTCGTTCAGGTCGGCTTCTTCATAGGTCCACTCAGAAAGTTTAGGCAAAATGCGTTGCAGGTTTTTGATACCGTATTCACTTGCTTTCACTGCATTATCACTCAAGTCTTCACTCTGTGCTCTAGGATCAGCTGGATTGCCACTATCGTATGTTCCAAACCAAGTACGAGGATTTGCTTTATAAGCATCAATGATCATTTTGCTACTTGCTTTCTTTTGATCTTCATCAGTTGTACCCGGAATAAAACCATAACCCCATTTGATAGCCCAAAGGTCATAGTCACCTATTCTAGGGTATAATCCAGCTTTAGTGATATTATCTTCGGGTTGTGCAACATAGTTGAAACGTGCATAATCCATAATAGAAGCAGTATGTCCGTTTGCTTCTACCCAAGCTTTATCGCGTAATTTTTCAACAGGAGTTTTGCTGCTGCTTCCCATGTTATGGGCTAATCCTAAAGTATGTCCCACTTCGTGTGATGATACAAAACGGATCAGATCGCCCATTAATTCATCACTGAATTTCATACTTCTTGCACGCGGATCTACTGCTGCCGTCTGGATCATATACCAATCATGCACCAGTTTCATTACATTATGATACCAGCCAATATGACTTTCAAGGATCTCTCCGCTTCTTGGATCATTTACATTAGGACCATAAGCGTTTTCAATTGCAGAAGCAAAATATCTGATAACGGAATAACGAGCATCTTCCAGACTCATGGTTGAATCATTCTCAGGCCATTCTTTTGCCATGATAGCATTTTTGAAACCTGCTTTTTCAAAAGCTTTCTGCCAATCATTCACACCCAATAGTAAATACTTGCGCCATTTTTTGGGTGTGGCAGGATCTATATAATAAATAATGGGCTTCTTAGGTTCTACCAATTCGCCTTTTACCCATTTTTCATATTCATCATCCTTGGGTTCTAAACGCCAACGTATGGCAAATTCCTTTTTCTCCACTTGTTGTTGCTCATCACTATATTTTACATAGTCATCCGTAAAAAATCCAACTCTCTTATCAGCAATTCTATATGTCATTGGTTTTGCAGGGAGTAATAACAAGGATGTATTTAACTCCAGTGTAACAGCCCCTGATTCTGCTGCTGCAGGTAAAGATGCTGCGGGAAAAGGTGATGGTGCAGCAGGCATTCCAAACATACTTGCATTTGCCGAAAAATATGTTTTGATGGTCCTTATTTCTGTATTAATGGGAAAGGTTGAGATTTTTTGAATAAAGGAACGGTCAGGCGCCAGACCTTGTAAACTATAAAACCTTTTTATCATGGGATTGATACTTACAGGCTGAATATCTCCTTTAAAAAAATCTGTAACATCGATCACATACCCACTGCTGTCCTTACTGAATGCTGCAATTGGGAATGCTTGTATTATCGTATTGACATTAGAATTGGTGACTGCTTTATAAATATCATTCGTTGAATCTGCAGTATTAATCAAAGTAATGACCCTTAAGAAAAGGGTATTGCCGACACCTTTTTCAAAAGCCAGTGTTTCCTGATTGGCGATCTCTCCACCATACCCCGCTCCTGCAGGTACTTTTACAAAACGGGTAACTGCCAGTATTTCTCTACCCAATAAAGAGTCCTTTATTTCAAAATAATATTTGTCTTCTACTTTATGAACGATGAACAAACCTTTTTTAGTAATAGCTTTGTCTGTAATTACTTCTTTATAAGGTTTTGGGCTGGCGGGTCTTCCTAAACCTGCAAATCCATTCAAATTGGGTGCAGCTCCGGCTGGCCTTGCGGGTGTTGTTGGTATGCTATCTTTTTGTTGTGCCATTGCAGTAACGCTTGCCAACAAAAATGTTGCGACTAAAATTTTTTTCATAAATGTAGTTCGGTTATTTTAAAGAATAGCTTTAAAGATAAGTATGTGCGAAATACAATTTGATTATATTTCTTGAATTATTATGAGCGGTGAAACATGTGTTTAAAACGGTTAATGATCTGGTAAAACAATTTAAATTGCTTCCACAACGTTTTTTATTGCAAGCAAAATCGGGTTCCAACCATCACCTTTATTATAAACATCTTTGTATCTTTTTTCTCCGTCGGCAGCTGTTTCAAAACCATCCTGTGAAACGGTTAAAATAGTTTGCCCGTTTTGTTCGGATAATTCGTAAGTGACATTGAGATAATTTTCCGGAATATCGGGCATGGCAGCATTGGGATCAATGACTGTATATTTCAATATTTTATTTGCCTGAATTTCCTTGATATAACCTTTTACAAAAACCATGGTCTTGCCTTCGTAATCCCCCTGCCATAGTAAAGAACTGCCAACCTTCCAGTCAGATACAGTTTCGCAGCCGAACATATATTTTTTTGTTTGTGCTGGATTTACCAATGCATCCCAAACCTTTCCAGCAGAAGCGTTGATGACGATTGTGTTTTGTACGATCAGGTTTTGCATTTGATTGCTGATTTAATTATTAAGAATTCACAATTGAGTTCCTCATCGCATAAAACTATACTGTAGAACCGAAAGATGCAAGAGTTGAAGTTATAAAAATCAAAGGCGTTAAAAAAAACGCCAACTATTTTGCAATAGTTGACGCCTCGGGGGTATTTACACTCTTTTTTACAATTTAATATTCAAGCCAAATAAAACATTGGTCCCTGCCATTGGGAAATATCCGTTCTCGGTAATGAGTTTGCTGTTATATACATAAGCATAGGTCCAGCCATTGGGTTCATATCTTCTGTTGAATATATTATTTACTTGTGCTATGAGATCGATCTCTTTGAGAAATTTATTTTTGATCGAGTAGGTAAATCTTGCATCCTGTGTGTAGAATGCATTAAGCAAACGATTTTCATTTTGTGCGTTGTCTAAATATTGTTTGCCAACATATTTACATAATAAACTCAACTCAAGATTCTTGATGGGCAGAATATTAATGGTTGCTCCTCCTATCACTGATGGCGAAAAAGAGATATCGGTATTGTGATGAATTACTGCATCCTGATTCCCTGTATCCCAATTGTCGATGTACTCCGTAAAATCTTTTATTTTGTTTTTGCTGAAACTCAGGTCGGCATTTATGTTCACTAATTTTGAAAAAACATATCCTCCCTGCAGTTCAATACCTAAACGGTAACTGTTGGGAACGTTTATTCTTGTGTAAGATCCTACATCATTTATTTTACCCGTCAATACCAGCTGATCTTTATACAGCATATAATATACAGTTGCCCCAAGATGATAATTACTGTTTTTCTTTTCAATGCCAAATTCAATATCATGCATCATTTCAGAAGAAGGCTGTTGTAAGGGACTTGCCTGAAAATCATCCCGGTTCGGTTCTTTTTGACCCAATGCATAGCTTAAAAACAATTGCAATCCATTGCTGTAATAAGTGATCCCTGCTTTTGGGTTTACAAAATTAAAAGTCCTTGCAATATTTAAATTCTCATTTCCTTCAAAGCCTGTCATGCTATGGTACACATGGCGGTATTGCAGATCTGCATAGGTTTGAAAATGGTTATTTAATTTATGCTGCCATTTTGCATAAATATTCCCATCAGTTTTAAAGGCAGGATAATTGTAGTATTCGAAATTGTTGACGCTGATATATTGCTGTGTCCATATTACATCTCCAAAATGGCTGCCATTGTATTTGGTCCATCCGCCACCAATGGTGAGTTCATTATTTTTATGTTTGTATTGCAATGATGCGATCGATCCGTAGAAATAATTGCTTAGCCAGCGTTGGCGGATAAGATCGGTCAAATTATTTCCGATAGCAGGCATTCCATAATCTGTGAATGCCTGATCGGCTTTATACTCTTCATAATATCCTCTTCCATAAGTCATGAATACTGCAGCATTAAAACTCCATTTACTATTAAATGAATGATTGAAGAATAACTGATAATGATCTTGTTTATAATTATCGGTTTGATTATCGTAGGGGGTTCCCATTTTTTCG
>CAIKTE010000222.1 GCA_903830285.1 uncultured Chitinophagaceae bacterium
ATACATATTCCTTTCTGCAAGCAGGCTTGCCATTATTGCAATTTTCATTTTTCAACCTCACAAAAAATGCTGCCGGATATGCTGAAGGCTATTTCAAAAGAAGCAGCAGCCAGAAAAGATTATCTGCAGCAAAATATCAATACTATTTATTTTGGCGGCGGAACGCCTTCTTTACTTGCGATTCACGACTTACGATTCACGATTGAGAAATTAAAAATGCTTTTTACTATTGACAAAGATGCCGAAATAACATTGGAAGCAAACCCCGATGATATTTCTGAAGAAAAGCTGATAGGCTGGAAAGCAGCAGGCATCAACCGATTAAGCATCGGCATTCAATCTTTCTTTGATAATGACCTGCAATGGATGAACAGGGCACATAACAAAGAGCAGGCTATTGAAAGTCTAGGATCAGCAAGAAAATATTTTAATAATATCACTATCGATCTTATTTAAGGGTCACCAACATTAAGCGATGAACACTGGAAAGAAAATGTAGAAACCGCTTTAGCATTGAATATTCCGCATCTCTCCTGTTATGCTTTAACAGTTGAACCTAAAACGGCATTGGCAAAAATGATCTCTCAGCAAAAAAAAGAAGATACGGATCCCGATAAACAGGCCAGGCATTTTGAATGGCTGATGCAATGGCTGAAAGAAGCGGGGTATGAACATTATGAGATCAGCAATTTTGCAAAGCCCGGTTTTAGAAGTAAGCATAACAGCAGTTACTGGAGAGGTGATCATTATATTGGATTAGGCCCTTCTGCCCATTCTTTTAACGGAATATCAAGACAATGGAATATTGCCAACAATGCATTATACCTGCAGGGTATTGAAAAGGGTGAACTGAATTATGAATTAGAAACATTAACTGCCAAGCAGCAATTTAATGAATATATCATGACGGGTTTGAGAACAAAAGAAGGCATTCTTTTTTCAGATAGCAGATGGAAGGGATTAGATGACCGTACAAAAAACAGGATCATACTATCTGCAAAAAAATGGGAAACAAGCGACAATATCCTTCTGGATGAAAATTCTATGCGTTTAACTGATTCAGGAAAATTACTGGCCGATGGCATTGCCTCTGACCTGTTTCAACTTTGATCAGTCATGTGAATGTCTGCCAAATAATCGCTTCAATACACTAAAAATTACCAATCCGCATAGCAGGACCAGTATTATTGATGGACTTAATAATTGATACGATACAGGCATATACTAAAGTTACGAATTAATTAGACCAGTAACGCTTCGATTTGTTTAAACCCATCTTCAGCAGGGATATGCTCCCATAATATCTGATAAATGGTAGTAGTGATGGGTATTTGTGCATGAATTTGCTGATTGGTCTTATAAATACACTTGCTTGCATTATACCCTTCCGCCACCATATTCATTTCTAGTTGTGCAGCTTTTACACTGTAACCTTTACCGATCATATTTCCGAAAGTTCTGTTGCGGCTGTATAAAGAATAACAGGTCACCAACAGATCGCCCAGATAAACTGAAGTGGCATAGTTAACAATATTCTGTTCTTCAGTATCATTCTCATCCCACATCAATTGCTTGATGAATACTCCCATTTCATGTGCACAGTTGGCAATGTATACACTCAAAAAATTATCGCCGTATTCAAGACCATGTGCAATACCTGCGCCCAATGCATAAATATTCTTTAAGATGGCTGCATATTGAACACCCACTACATCTGTATTGGTGATGACATTTATATAATCTGTTTTGAAAAAGCTTGAAATATGTTTTGCTTCATTTTCATCCGATCCCGAAAAAGTGAGATAAGATAATTTTTCTGCCGCTACTTCTTCTGCATGGCAGGGGCCAAGTATGGTGTAATAATCTTTCAGTTCAACATTAAATTGTTCAGCCAGATATTCATTCAATAATTGATTCGAACCGGGAAGAATACCCTTAATAGCAGAAACGATCCTCTTCCCTTTAAATGCATCTCTGGGTAAGTTCTCCAAAACAGTTTCTGTATATGCAGAAGGAGTTACAACAATTAAAGTATCTGCACTCTTTACCACTTCCTCAATGGATGAACTGAGTGATAGTTGATCGGTATTAAAATAGACCTGACTTAAATAATGCGGATTATGTTTACGGTTTTTAACGTGTGCGATGATCTTTTCGTTCCTGAAAAACCAATGGATACTGTTTCCGTTGTCTGTAAGAATTTTTGCAATGGCTGTTGCCCAACTTCCGCCGCCGATTATTCCAAATTTCATAACCTTCGAATTAATACACAACAAACATACGAAAGGATGTTTTGTAAAAGAGCGAACAATAAAAAAGGGAAGCTTTTGCTTCCCTTTCATTTAATTCTTTTTGTCTTCAAACAATTTATCTTTCGGCGTCACTTTTACCTTGTCGCCGTCTTTTAATGTTTTGCTTACGGTAGTATAAGGACCGGTCACTACTTCATCACCTTCCTTTAATCC
>CAIKTE010000223.1 GCA_903830285.1 uncultured Chitinophagaceae bacterium
ATTCAAATTCAATCCAAATAATCCCTGTTTTTGATAAATAAGCGCTCCTTCTTCCTCCTGCTTGATCATCTGATTGATCTTTTCTTTACGCTCCTCTTTCTTTTCTTTTTTGCTTTGAGGCGTGTTGGTTTGCGCAGCTAAGCAAAAAGGAATGGAAACTATAATGATTACAATTAACTTCTTCACTTAAATTAATTTAATGATTGTAAATTTATATAAAAATACGAGCAATGACATCAACAGTTGTTTACAAAGGTTTATTAAGAACAGAATTAACACATTTACAAAGCGGAACTGTTATTGAAAACGATGCCCCGACCGATAATAAAGGTAAGGGAGAACGCTTCTCCCCAACCGATATGCTGGCAACTTCTTACGGAAGCTGCATGATCACTACTATGGCTATCCGTGCTGCCGATATGAATTTGAATTTTGACGGCACCAAAATAGAGATAACCAAAATCATGAGTAGCGATGCCCCGAGAAGAGTAATTGGCATAAAAGCCGATCTATTTTTCACAAAACTTTTTGAAGTTACAGCAGAACAGAAAGAGCAATTGATCAGGATTGCCAGAACATGCCCTGTTGAAAAGAGCCTTCATCCTGATATTAAGCTGGAAGTTAGTTTTAACTGGTAGGCTTTAATATTTTATTTCCTACGGCACATTCAAGGCAGCGCAAGTACTGACAATAATTATTTTTAAGATGGATCAGTGCCTGGGAATCCAATGAAGTTGTATTTTCAATTTTTAGCAATTTCCAGGAACGGGTAATAGTATTCTCTTCCGCCTTTATTTCTGTTAACCAACGCATAGCTTTGTCCTTGTACAATTGTTCTTTTTGCTGCAATCCATAAGCAAACAGAACAGGAATAATAGTATTGATCAAAATATTATCAACCATCTGTTCTCCTATATGTTTTGGTTGATAGCTTTTTATTTCATCAAAAATGAAATGATAATACCAGTAATCGTTGCAGGTTATATCGAATAATTTTTTTACTTTATCTACATCATCCAATTCTTTAATTTTGGAGAATACATGTGAAACTTGGTGGATCAGCATTGCCAATTGCGCCAAGCGAACAGTTGGAAAATTCGCAGGTCGCATGCGTAGAAAATGAGCTTCCGCATTTATTTTTACCAGTTTATATTTCCTCTGTAAGAACCTATATTCTCTTTGTAATAATTGAGGATAATCTTCTGTAAAATTTTTATCGAGCAGGTTTGCCTGCCCTAATAGTATGGCTTCTAATTGATGAATTTGATTTTTGTGTTTTGCAAGGATATTGATAGAGATACTTTTAGCCACGGCATCAAATAATGCTTCATTGACCTTTATGCCGAAGTTGGCAGCGATCATTCTCCAGAAAACTTCTTCCCAATGATGATTGCTTTCTTGCAAGAGACCCAAAACTTTCTTTGATCTCATTTCCAATCTCTCTACTATCAATCTTTCTTTCCAGGCGATCCACCCAATATCATTTAATGCCGGAAGGAATTTTTTGCAATGCAATACATAACCTTCATTCATCAATTGCTCGTATCGTTGCAATAAAAATTTTGGAACCCTGTTCTGTAAAGACAAGGTAGGTAATGCGATCTTGTTTTTTGAGGTTGTATCATCTTCCCAAACAACATGCAGAATAATATTCGAATAATTTTTATCGAAAGCATGATGATGTTTGTGCCAGTCTGATGACCTCACATGTAATTCTATATTGCCGTAAAGCTTAACTGATGCAATTTTTACCGCAGCTTCTGAAAAATCAGGACCTTGATTACTATTATAAATACCGGGCTTAATAATTTGGAGGTGATCCCCCTCATCAGTGGTCAATTCATACTTATTGAAGTATTGAAACTGCCAG
>CAIKTE010000224.1 GCA_903830285.1 uncultured Chitinophagaceae bacterium
CGATGAAAAGGGAAATTATTCATTTACAAAAATCCCGGCAAATGCGATTTTGCAGTTTTCCTTTATTGGAATGAAGAAACTTGAGATTTCTACAGGAAGTAAATCGACCATTAGCGTAGTACTCGAAGAAGAGACCGTCGGTATTGAAGAAGTAATAAGTATAGGTTACGGTTCATCTAAAGTGAAAGACCTAACCGCGCCTATATCATCAGTCTCTTCACAAGAGATTGTAAAAATATCTTCAACCAGTGCAGTGTCGGCTCTTCAAGGAGCAGTTCCAGGGATTCAGGTTGTTGAGGCCGGTCAACCACAAGGAACACCATCTGTACGTCTTCGAGGAATTAATTCAATGCAAGGAAGTGCCCCACTCTATGTCGTTGATGGGATGTCTTTTACCGATATTAACTGGTTAAACCCTAATGATATTAAAGACATTTCCGTTCTTAAAGATGCTTCGTCGGCAGCTATTTATGGAGTTAGAGCAGCTGGTGGTGTTATATTAGTAACAACTAAGAGTGGTAACAGAAATGAAGGGATTACCATTCAATATGATGGTTACACTGGAATTGAGACTACAAGTCACATTCTTAAAATGTGCAATGGTAGAGAGTATTCTACAATGATGATAGAAGCTGGTCTTCCCAGTGTTTTAGATCCTTCAATTAAAGCTTTTGGTGCTGCTGCCGATAAAATATCCTGGCAAGGGAAAGAATATTCATATCCAGCTTTGGATGTAGACTATTACAAAGAACTGATGAAGAATGGTAAGGTCATGAACCATAATGTAAGTGTTAGAGGAGGTAGTAAAAGCGCTGATTACAGAGTAAGTGCCAGTTATTACTCTGCCGACGGAAGGTTGATAAATAATCAAAAATATGAGCGGATGAACTTAACCAGTAACATTAATTTCCAACCTTACAAGTTTCTTAAACTTGGAACTAATTTTTCTGTTGTTTATGACAATAATAAAAATAATGCCAGTAACTGGTCTGAAATTTATAATCAGGTACCTACGGTTCCCTTGTGGGAGGCAAACGGAGATTATGGACAAAGATCAAAATATGGATATTTGACTGGACAGGCTTTCAGTAACCCTATTGTTACGTTGGATCAGGCTAGTAAATATGGTAACTACGATAAAAATTCCAGAATATTGTATTCTGCTTATGCTGAAATAGACTTTTTACCTCATGACAGGTTGAAATGGCGAAGTCAGTTTACTCAGGACCAAAATACAGGTAATGGAAGAAATTATGCTCCTGCATATCAATCAGGAGTTGACTGGGTTAGATTAGAATCTGTATTGAATAAAAGTTATTCTCAATTTAGCAATACACAGATAGATAATACAATAACATATAAAAATGATTTTGGAAATCATGGTGTTTCTCTGATGGCTGGGTTATCCACAAGAAAAGTTGACACAAGATCACTATCGGGGACAGCAAAAGGAGTTCCCTGGGGTGATGCAGGCAAAGAAGAGTTCCTCTACCTATATAATGGTAAATCAAATTCACAATTGGCTTCCGATGGAGGCAGTTCTGAAAGAGGTGTTTCTTACATAAGCCGTTTAATGTACAATTATTCACATAAATATTTGTTGAATGCAACTTTCAGGGCAGATGGCACAGATAAGTACTCCCAAAAATGGGGATATTTCCCATCAGTGGGACTAGGCTGGGTTTTGAGTGAAGAGCCATTTGTGAAGAAAATTAGTTTCCTGAATTATGCAAAGGTTCGTGCCAGTTGGGGCCAGCTAGGAAACAGCAACGTTCCTCGCGAGTCGGGCTCCCAATCAATATCGTTTACTGCCGGAACGGCAACCCAACCCTATGACTATTCCTACATTTTTGGAGGAGTAGTATCTCAGGGATATTTGGCAAGTATAGACTATAACACCTTGAAGTGGGAAGTTACCACAGAATCGAATGTCGGTCTTGATATGGCATTCGTAAATAATAAACTCTCAGTAAAGACTGATTGGTATAAAAAAGTTACCAGCGATGCAGCAATTCTGACAAATGGGATCATGGGTTCTGGC
>CAIKTE010000225.1 GCA_903830285.1 uncultured Chitinophagaceae bacterium
CAAATTCTCCATAATTTGAACAATAAATTAAGCCAATTAAGGCGATCTTTTCTTGTCCAGCGGGAGACGTATACGCGCCAAGTTATTACTGGTGATGGATCCGTATAACTACTCATCAATGCAATAACTTGTACTAGAATAGTTCCACTTCAAATATTTGTCAAATTAGTGTATAATTATCGAGCCTAGGTTCGCTACCGAAAACATGGATTCATCGCCATGCTGGCACTTAAATTCTGATGAACACTAGATGAGGTGTATATGCAAGATAGAACAAAAACAAATAAATATCTGAAAGAATATAGAGAATGCCGAGTAAACACGTGTACTAATAGAGTATTTAATGGTGGTCATATGTGCTCTACTCATCGATATAGGTTTAAAATATATGGATGCTATGATTTGCCTTCTCATGTTGGTGAGCCTAGCCAATTGATTGTAGAAATAGCACCAGATTGGTCGGCAGGAAAATGTAAAGTTCATGGTTATTTGCGTGAAAACCAGATGTACCGCAGTCACATGAATGAAGGTAAATATAAAACGAAAGGTTGCAGAAGATGCGTACTTGATAGGAATATAAAAAATAAATATGGTTTTAAAGATGGTATTGATGAATATGAAAGATTGGCCAAAGAACAAAACAATTCCTGCTTGATATGCAAAAACAAATTCAATTCAATTACAAATGATACAGAACAAAAAAGAACACTTGCAATTGATCATCGTCATAAAACTGGTAAATTTAGAGGAATAATTTGTTGTAATTGTAATAGCGGATTAGGATACTTCAAAGATTCTATTGAAGCATTGCAATCCGCCATAGATTATCTCAATCAACACAAATAATTACCTGTTACTTCGATGTCTATTCTTTAATGTGGCCAATCTCTTTGCATCTGCTTGTGCAATTATATCGTCACCCGTTTTATCAACTTTCTGGACTGCTGGCTTAGTAGTCGCATCCTCAGGAGTACGACCCAATGGCCTAGGCGCCTTTGTAATAGGCTTATTCCTACGCATGCGCTCTTCAAGTTTACCCATTTCAGTCATCTGCGCATAAGGGTCACGTATTTTAGAAATACGTTCTAATTCTTGAGGATTACGCTTTGCAGCTGCATACAGAAAGGCCGCTGGATTATCCATGCCGCGAGTTGCTAAGGTCATAGGATTAGTAATCTCAAATGGTAAATTAGATACCACATCAACAAAATCGTCAAACCTTCCCATTCCATCCCGGAACTTAGTTTCAAATTCAGCTTGAACTTGTGCCTCAGCATGACGTGATTTTGTTTCTTCTTGCTCGCGAGTCATAGAATTAACAGTTTGCTTAACAAAAGAGGCTAATTGTTGTTGCCAATCGCCACCCTCTTCTGGATTGTATTCAAAATCTTTGGCGGCCTGTTGAACTTGTGGGCTTGCACCTTGTTGCGCTAACTGCGCACGCAATTGATCAATCTCTGCTTGATGCTTGCGGGCTTGGCGCGCTAATCGCTCGCGTATCGCCTCATTTTCAGGTTCTTTCTCATTGCCATATTCATCTACTTCTGGTTCTTTCTTTTTAACACTTTCTTCGTGTTCGTAAGGCTCATCACTATGCTCTGATGGTTGCTCTTCTTCTAACTCTAATGGTTCTTGTGCATCTTCTTCGTTCTCTTGAATTGGTTCCGGTTCTTCTTGAAACGCATTTTCAGGTGTAGGCGGTTGCTGTGAATTACCAGCCACACCCATCAATAAATCATCAATACTACTTGTACTCATAAATTCCCTCTCACTTTATAAAGTTATAATTGTACTTTGTGCGTTAAAATCTTAACTAAGTTATTAGCATGAGCAATGGCAGCATCACTTTCAGTTCTACCGGTTTCTGCTAAATAGCGCATCTTACCCTCTTCAATCTCACCCATAACTGCTATCTCTTCAGCTTTCAACTTTTCGTGTTGAATCTCTAATTCAATTTGCATTTGCTGTGCTTTCAAAGCAAGTTCTTGCTTCTTAATTTCAAGTTGTTGTTGTTTAAATTGTACTTCCATTTGCAGTTGTTGTTGCTGCATTTGCATTTGCATTTGTGCCGCTTGTTGTTCAGGTGAAGGAGGCATATTCTTAGGCATTTCACCAGTTTTACCGGCTTCAATAATCGCAGGTGATACGCGAGTTTTAAGTCGATTCTTAATCTCTATTGTGTTCATTAGTGGCAAGTTCTCAGCGTATAAGTCTGCTATTAAGTTAAATGCAGTTGGATCGGCTTGCAATACTTCACGCAAAGATTGAAGCGCTTGTTCTTTTTGACC
>CAIKTE010000226.1 GCA_903830285.1 uncultured Chitinophagaceae bacterium
AGATTTTATTGACTGGGGCCAAGCTGAAAAATTTGCAACAGCAATCGGTGTAGGAGAGTGTGCAGGAGTAATGATCGATCTGGTAGCTACATTGATCTTTGAAGCAGAAGAAAAAATCAGCTGGGCCAAAGAAAGTATTGCCAACAAAGCATATGCTGATGCTATTTATCAGGTGTATGCAGGGTTCATCCATGCTGCTAAATCATTGCTGCTGAAGCATGAAGTGCATTGTAATACACAGGCAGGTGTATTGAAGGATTTCGATGTGTATTTTATTGCAAAAGGCTTGTATACTGCTCATCCAAGTTTTAAAGACCTGGTTCTTCAAATTAATCAAAATGAACCATCAGAAGAATTTGCAATCAAATATTTAGAACAGGCAAATGCATTCATTGATTTTGCAAAAGCATTTAAAGAAGAACTTGTTTTGAAATAAACATTTCGAGGGTTATAAAAGGCGCTGACATTTATGTATAAATGGTCAGTGCGTTTTTTATAATGCTGTTTACAAAGATTTGATTATTGCAACCTCAAGTCATTAAGCGAATTCCTTTTCAGATCAATAAAGTTCTGGTAGTTGAAAAGTGGAATTTTCTCACTTAAATATTCAGAGGCCAGAATGTATAATAGAATCAATATACCAGGCTAAAAAATCAATCAAACAAAGCTGATGAAAGATAACGGTCACCGCGATCGCAAATGATACAAACGATCACACCTTCCTTTAATTCTTTTGATAATTCCACTGCAGCATGCACGGCACCACCACTGCTCATCCCGGCAAAAATCCCTTCTTCTTTTGCCAAACGTTTGGTCATTACATGTGCATCATTATCACTTAGCTCGATGGTTCTGTCAACTCTTCTTGCATCAAATATTTTAGGAAGATAAGCTTCGGGCCATTTACGGATGCCTGGAATTTTTGAACCTTCAGTAGGCTGACATCCAACGATCTGAATATCTGAATTTTGTTCTTTTAAATATTTAGAAACACCCATAATGGTTCCTGTTGTTCCCATGGCAGAAACAAAATGCGTAATACTTCCTTTTGTATCTCTCCAGATCTCAGGGCCTGTTGTTTTATAATGAATGAGTGGATTGTTAGGGTTAGCAAATTGATTTAGCATGAAATAACCGCCTTTGGCAACCTGTTCGTTGCTGTAATCGATGGCTGCTTCCATGCCTCTTTCTCTTGGAGTAAGAATTACTTTTGCGCCAAATGCTTTCATCGCTAAAACCCTTTCTCTTGTTGCATCTTCCGGCATCACTAACTCTATTTCCACATTGAATAGGCTTGCAATTAATGCCAGGGCAATGCCAGTATTACCGCTGGTTGCTTCAATTAATTTGATCCCTGGCTTTATCTGGCCTTTATCGATCGCGTCTTTGATCATTCCATATGCGGCACGGTCTTTCACACTTCCACCCGGATTGTTGCCCTCTAGTTTTGCATAGATGGTCACATCTTTATTAACAGTAACTTTCTTGAGTTCAACGATCGGAGTATTACCGACCAGATCTAATATGCCTGACATGAGTTTTAAATTGTAGGTTTAATATTGTTCTGCAAACATTATGCCCTGGCTTCTTTAGATTGCTGTATTTCTGCCAGAGCTGTTAATGGTTTAAAATAATACTCTTTGTTTTTAGCAGACTCAAACCATGCAAACTCTTTATGCAATGCAACTACTTTTCCGATAATGACCAGGGAGGGCGATAAAAATATTTTATCTTTTAATGTTGCATCGTATTCGTATAAATTGGAAATATACACTTGCTGAAAAGGTGTAGTTGCCTGTTCCACTACGGCTAATAGTTTATCGGAAGCTATTTTATTTTCTGTAAGCTTCTGCACCAGATCATCCAATGTTTCAGAACTCATGTAGAATACAAGCGTGTCATCTGTTGCAGCCAATTCTTTCCAATAATCATCCTTCACCACTGTTGATTTATACAATGTAAGAAAACGCACCGCAGTAGAATGGTCACGGGCAGTTAATGGAATACCTGCATATGCCGCGGCACCTAATGAAGATGTAACACCCGGAATGATTTCAAAAGGGATATTATTTTCCTTTACAGCCTGCAATTCATCCAGGATATTAGAAAAGATTGAGGCATCACCTCCTTTTAAACGCACCACCAATTTTCCCTTCAGAGCATATTCAACAATTAATTCGTTGATCGTTTTTTGCGGTGTGGAGATACCCCGACGGCACTGTTTACCTACGCGGATTATTTCTGCTGCAGGATTTACATAACGTGTCAATATTTCTTCACTCACTAATCTGTCTGTTAATACAATATCCGCCTGCTGCAAATATTGTACTGTTTTGATAGTGATGAGATCAGGATCTCCCGGACCGGCTCCGGCTAAGATCACTTTTCCTGTTAGGTTTATTTCATTCATGTTATTCTAGTTTTTTTATAGAATAATTACCGGTAATAAAGAGATTGAATTTTCGATCTCTTTTAAATAGCTTAATATTTTTTTGCCACGAATGCACGAATTAAGTTTTATTATTTGTGCATTCGTGGCAATTGTATTTTAATACAATCCTTCGATCGATAAATATCTTTCGCCCGTATCGTAATTGAAGGTCAACACTTTTGATCCTTTAGGAATATCTGCCAGTTTCTTTGCCACAGCAGCCAATGATGCACCTGTAGAAATACCGGCCAGTATACCTTCTTCTTTTGCCAGTCTTTGCGCAAAATCAAAAGCTTCTTCCTTACTTACCTGTATGATACCATCTAAGATCTTCGTATTTAAAATCGATGGAACAAATCCTGCACCAATTCCCTGTAAAGGATGGGGGCCTGGAGCACCGCCGCTTAGTACAGGTGATAAAGCCGGTTCTACTGCAAACACTTTCAGGTTAGGGAATTTTGCTTTCAATACTTCAGCAACACCAGTGATATGCCCGCCTGTTCCAACACCCGTAATTATATAATCCAATCCATCGGGAAAATCTTTCAGTATTTCCTGTGCGGTTGTTTTTCTGTGGATCTCTGCATTGGCAGGATTATCAAATTGCTGGGGTAACCATGCATTGGGAGTTTCAGCTACTAATTCTTTTGCTTTTTCTATCGCACCTTTCATTCCTTTTTCGCGAGGTGTTAATACAAATTCCGCACCGTATAAAGCCATCAATCTTCTTCTTTCAATGCTCATGCTTTCAGGCATCACTAAAATGATCTTATAACCTTTCACCGCAGCAACCAATGCCAAACCAATACCTGTATTGCCCGAGGTAGGTTCAATGATCACAGAGTCACTTTTCAAAATTCCTTTTTCTTCCGCATCTTCTATCATTGCCAATGCAATACGGTCTTTGATACTTGCACCGGGATTATTCTTTTCTAATTTGATCCACACTTCATGATCATCTCCATATAAATTATTGATCCTTACATGCGGTGTGTTACCAATAGTTTCTAAAATGTTGTTTGCTTTCATGGTTTTTTATTTTGATTTTCAAATTTTGTATTTTTCCAAAGCAGCCCTTTGGTTACTGTCTTTTCTTTTCATTAATTATCAGATCACAAAATTCAAAGCTTCTGTTGCGGGGAATTTATCCTTGATCGCCACTTCACTTTTATGATATATGATGGAATTCGGCAAAACACTATATGTGAGCCACACATTCCCGCCAATCACGCTGTCGTGCCCGACCACCGTATCACCACCCAGGATAGTAGCACCCGAATAAATGATCACATTGTCTTCAATGGTTGGATGACGTTTTGTTTTTGCTTTTTCTTTCGACACATTCAGTGCACCCAATGTTACACCCTGATATATTTTTACGTTATTACCAATAATGGTTGTTTCGCCAATCACGATCCCTGTTCCATGATCAATAAAAAATGTTTCACCGATCATTGCTCCCGGATGAATATCGATCCCTGTTTTGCTATGCGCATATTCAGTAAATAAACGTGGTAATATTTTTATGCCTTGCTGGTATAATTGATGCGATAAACGATAGATCGCTGTAGCATAAAAACCCGGATACGCTACCAATACCTCTTCCACCGATCTTGCCGCAGGATCGAAATGCAGTATTGTTTCTGCATCTTTGATCAGCTTATAATAGATCTCGGGAATTGCATCAAAGAATGCATCTGTTACATGCTGTGTTTTATCGCCATCGCTCAATACATCATAGACCAGACTGGAGAAATGACTCTTTAATGATTCAAATTCTTTTTCAAGATCAGCAGGTTGTTTATGCTTTACTGTTTTCGGGAGAAATAAGAAATCGAATAGCTGATCAATAAATTCTTCAGCCAATTCCTTATCAGGAAATGCCGAGAATGCTTTTGAATTCTGAATGAATAATTGCTTGATAAATGCTTCTTGTCCCATGTGGTTTATTTTCAGGCTGATAATATTTTTATTGAAGCATACATGCTCCTACAGTCACCAAGCTTGTTTCGTCAATTAAAATGGCACCGCCATTATTAGGTAGGTCTTTATATGAATCAAAAGGCAGTGGTGATGCGGTCTTCAGCGTTGCTTTTACGATATCGTTCAATCCTGTTTTTTCAAACTCATAGATCCTTTCCAAACTGTTCACGTCCAGTTTGTATTCGATATCTTTTATCACTGTTCTAACCACGCGACTGTTCAATTGTAATAAATATTTATTGCCTTTGATCAATGGTTTATTATCCATCCAGCAGAGTAGCACTTCTAT
>CAIKTE010000227.1 GCA_903830285.1 uncultured Chitinophagaceae bacterium
ACGAAAGAATATCAATGCCTTGCATTTTGCAGGGCTCTCGAAGATATGGATATCAAAGAAAAAGAATATATACAGTTTTCTTCCGCTTCAGGAAAAACAGAAAACGAAACGAAAGTGGGTGTTAGCTACGCTGTAGGTATGATTTCTGGCTTCATGATCTATATTATTCTATTTATTTACGGTACCATGGTAATGCGAGGCGTTATGGAAGAAAAAGTTAGCCGTATAGCAGAAGTAATCATTAGTAGCGTAAAACCCTTTCAATTAATGATGGGCAAAATATTTGGCATTGGTGCTGTTGGACTTATTCAGTTCCTTATTTGGCTGGTGCTAGTGTTTGGTATTCAATTTGCCGTTGCACTCATGTTCCCTTCCTTGGTTCAATCGATGCAAGGACAGCCTATTCAACCAGCAGGAATGCAAGCAGCACATGCAGTGCAGGAAAGTGGCGCGATGAGTGGCGCAATGAAAGGCCTAAGCACCATTAATTTTCCTTTAATCATTGGATGTTTTATCTTTTACTTTATTGGTGGATACCTTCTATACTCATCATTATTCGCAGCAGTGGGAAGTGCAGTAAATGAAGATCCGCAAGACGCACAGAGTTTATTATTACCTATAACTATGCCTATCATTTTTGCCATTGTAATTATGATGAAGGCCGTTAATGATCCCAATAGTGGAATTGCTGTTTTCGGAAGCTTATTCCCTTTAACTTCTCCGATTGTAATGATGGCAAGAGTTGCCTATGGTGTGCCTGACGGAGTTACTTTATTTCAATTAATATTAAGTATGTTATTACTCATTTTGGGCTTCTTAGGAACAACATGGGTTGCAGCAAAAATTTATCGAACTGGCATCTTATTATACGGAAAGAAAATTACCTGGAAGGTTATGTGGACCTGGGCTTGGAAGAAAAATTAAAATAAAACATAGCACGCAGATGACGCAGATCTTGCAGATTTCCGCAGATAAAAAATCTGTGAATATCCGTTTTATCAGCGTCATCCGTGTGCCCTTGAAAAGCTTAAAGTATTTGATTAAATTCTAAACGCTCACCATCCGGACCGAGGATATTAAAATACATGCATCCATTTTCCCAGAAATCTAATTTTACAGGAGCCGCTTCAATTGGATGAAAGCCTGCATCATGATACATGTTCCGTTTTCATTTACTGCATAGGGGAAATTTGCTTGCATATTATTTTTAAAACCTAGGCATTGATAAAATGCTTCTGAACGTTTGATCTCAGTAACAGGAATGCCAACATGTTGAAGTGAACGGATTTGTAAATCGATAGATTTATGCATGAATAAAAAATTAAATCTCAGTTATTTTTAGATCAACAGATGGTAAGGGCTAAAGCCCAATTATCTTAGGGTTCTTACTGCGCCAATGATATTCTCACATTTACCCCAGCCCTCGTTGTGGTCATTGGTGCAGATGTAGATATATAAGGTATCACCCTTCTTTGATCGAAGAAGAGTTTGACATTAATTCTATTATTAATTACATA
>CAIKTE010000228.1 GCA_903830285.1 uncultured Chitinophagaceae bacterium
CTAAAGAATTTTATGGGAAATGGGCTGAAGAATCTAAAGAATTTCATGGAAGATTATGCATGATTGAAGAGAGAAGAAGCAGATGAATGGATCATTAAATGGCCAAACAAAGAGGTCGAATAATGGAAATTGCAACAATTGCAACTGTAATCGGTACAGGATTAACTACTGTTGGATTAGTGTATACAATTATGAGAAATTTCAAAGAAGATGTTAATGAAAATTTTGATAAGAATGAACGAAGATTTGAGATGATGGATCAGAGACTTTTCCTTTTATGTCTCGGAAAAGATTTGCCATCAATTTTGAAGGCTGAACGAGAAACTTTTTATAAAGACGAGAAAAAATAGGAGTGGATTATGTGGGGATTTATAATGTTAGTTATTGGCGGGATTTTAGGTTGGTTTTGTCCTGATTTTGCCGAATAGGTTTTGAGAATTCTTTGTCGAGTTGTCTAAAACCTTCCTGAGCCGCAGCATAATTTCCAGATTTTAGATCATCGATTGCGTGCTTCCAAGTAACTGCAAGTTGAGGTTTATCCAAAAGCATTTGCCAAGCATGCTTTCCATGTTCTACAATCAGTTTCGCGGTCGCTAGTTTAGGATGAATTAGATAGAGACCTGCAGTTTTAGCTAAACTTCCAAAGCCGGCATTTTCAGCTTTCTTGATGTATCCCATCGCTTTTTGTGTAGTCATAAGATCATTGACTAAAGCTTTGAAATCGTTGAAGCCTTCTTCTCCGATAGTTCTCTTCAAGGATTTTGAAATATTTGATTTGTCACTCTGGAAAACCTTTTTAGCTTTATTGAAATCGACTTTTCCTTTGAAAATATCATTGAAATATTGATCGATTTGCTCTATATCCATGATTTCAGACCATCTACGATTCGTGAATTCGAATAAGTCTTTAAAATCGGTGTCAGGATATTTTTTTTCAATCACATCTTGAATCGCTCGATTGTATTCTAATAGAGCTTCTTTTTTAGCTCTGTTTTGGGCTCCTGTTTTACTTGGCTCGAAAAGTTCGCGCAGTTCTGAGTTATTTTTCCTAAACTGATCATGCAATTCAAGAGCACTAACTTTCTGGTCATAAGGGATTTTTTTATTGATGTCCCTGATATTTCTTCTCAATGCAATTTCAAATTCACTGGGAGTGATTCCTTTTGTCTCTCGAGAATTGTATCTTTTTTTGAAGGCGCCCCGCAGACTTTCGGCGCTAATTTCGCCTGGAACTTGAGCTGCTAATTCTTCAGTTTTATCAAGAAGATCACCAATTTTTTCCTTGAAAAGATTATCTTCCTTCATAGCTGAATAAGTGCGGTTTTTGCCAAGTATTTGATCAGCCACTTTTCTAAAATCCTGCTCGACAGTTTCTTGAATCTTTTCATATCGAGAAGGAGAAACTTTCGTTTGCTTGGCTACATTTTCAAATCTTCTAGCTGGCAATCCGGAAGGTTTAATGATTTTTGAGATCGAAGGAGATGGTGCAATTCCGGAAGCAACTAAGCCCGCAGGTTCGGCCACTTGTTCGGGCACTCCAGCAAGTTGTAATCCCCCAGAAAAAGCAGGCGCAGTCAGACCTGCAGTTAGAGGAGCATTGGGACGGAATGCCGCAGCTGTACCTCCAAGTCTAGTAAGCTTTTGAAGTTTGGTTTTTGGAGTAAGAGGGACACCTGTTTTCGCTTCGACAAACTGTTCAATAGAAGATTGTGTAGGTAAATAACTGATACCTTTTTGTCTAGCTGCTTCGGCGACTTCTCCCTTCAGTTCGGGCTCTTCTTCACCTAATTCAGCCAGTACATTTTTAGAGGCGCCTTCAGAAAGAAGTTTAATAGCATCTGCCGGCCAAGTGAATCTTTGAACTGCTCCAAGAATAGGCTGGACGAGATTTCTTCCTGTCCTTTTGAGAAATCCTTCAGGTGGCGGAGCAAACTCAACTCCTTCAATCGTGGAAAGTAAACGATTC
>CAIKTE010000229.1 GCA_903830285.1 uncultured Chitinophagaceae bacterium
GAATCAGTTGAACATCCTGTTGACTGTACCGTAAATATTGAAGTAGGAAGAGCGATCACTTTTACAGGTATGGAATAAATTTGATCACTGCTGCCACATCCATCGGGTGTTGCCGTAGTGGTATATAATTTTATGGTATCTCTCTGAACTGCAGTATTAGCATGATTAAAGGAATATTTTGTAGAATCACTAAAATAATACAATAGAGTCCCGTTAACAGTTACTGTACTATCTCCTACAGGGCTGGTTTGACTGATTTGATTATTAGGATAAATATTAGGAGCTGAAGTAAAGTCCCATTTCAGAGAAGTTGGTTGAATTGATAAGGGTACTGAAAATTGAAAGAGTGAATTCACACAAGTGATTGCTGAATCTATCGTTGCATATATATTTTTGAAAGATGCTATTTTTGAAAAGTCTTTTACATTGGTGCCGGCATTATATCCATAGCTCTCAACGGTCCCATATCCATAAGCGATTGCAATAAAACTGGAATCAGCAGAAAGTGTTTGTACCGGATTTGAGATCGCAATAGTAGTGATGTCTTCCTGTAAATAAGAAAAGTTCGTACCTGCGATACTTATAAAGGATCCACTGGGAGCAGCACCGTTGATCTTAAAACTGGATTTTGCAATGGTTGGTATCACAATATTCAGGTAGCAATTGGAGATACTGCTTTGGTTTGCGGGTACCCAGGATTTATACGCTGAAAAGACCGTGATATTATTGATGGTTTGCTCAATCGGGTTTAAAACAACCATTTCCGGATCCCCTAAACAGGAAGGACTTGTAGAACTTGTTGAACAGCCATTACTGCAGGTTGTTGAAGTGATATAGTGTACGACTGAAATGGGTTGATCAGATTGAATATAGGTTGGATTAGCAGTTTTATATTCATAGAAATTACCCGCTTTTAATCCTGTTAATGTTGCTGTTATCCCGCTTTCTGTTTTTGTAACTACTGTTGATGCAGATTGTACGAAAACACGTACGATATCATATTGTCTGTATTTAAAAGGAGAAGTAATGAAGTTTTTCCCCCAGGCTCCTGTTGGAAAAAGCTGTTGATATAAATTATCTCCACCTGAGGAACTTCCACAGTCAAATGCACTCCAAGAAGTACTTGAAAATACGGCTATTTTTTTGCAGCCTCCTCCGCTACCGGCTATGGACTTAACGATCGTTCCGGAAATGTCTTTCATTGCCTGAAACTGAACCTGATATACATCTCCCGGATTAGCCAGTGTGATGGTATATGCAGTGGATTTACCACTTAATGTAGTTGCAGTAGGTGTAATTTGAACAACAGTGTTGGCTTCTGCGGCAACAACCGTTATGGTTCCAATACCTCCTGCCGCCCCATTGGAAGTCCCCCCTGAAGTGGAAACACTGGGGTAACTTGGTACAATATATTGGTTGCCCCAAACATTTGAGGGTAAGATCAAGGACGCACCTGATCTTGAAGTTTTAATGATATGTGCATACACAGCCACATCGTTATTATTAGAAACAACATGAATGGCGCCGCCGATAGTTATCCCGTCTGTCTGAGTTAAGTAAACTGAGGTATTGGGAGCATCCCCCGATGTGGTTGGCCCTATAAATTTCCTGACAACATTATTGGCTGTAACCGTAAAATTGATCGTTTGATTTCCAACGGTAATGGTTCCACTGGCATCCTTATCTGAAGTGATATAGATACCCATTGCTGATGTACTTCCGTCAATATGTGCGGGGTAAGTGATCCAAAAATCCTTTCCCTTATTGGAATAATTCTGGGCTATCAGAGCCTGATGAGTAAAAAGTAATAGCAGAAAAAAGAAACAGAATTTTCGCATTCTCAATCGGGGGTATTCTTCCGTTTTGCAATATAATCAACGAATCTATACGACAATGGTTTTACTTGTCATATCTAACAGGTAAATGATGCTTTTTTATAGGCTACTGTTGCTCGTGTAAGATTTTAAATCCGGCCCGCAATTGAATAAAAGATCCAGAATGGATAAATTGGGTTGAAAACCGAGTTTTTCCTCAAAAACCTGGTTATACCTGATCTGCCCTTTCCCCTCCTGAAAATTCTTGGGAAGCCACCTGTTTCTCAGATCGGCGACCTCTTCCGGATACTCTTTCGCGAATGTGTCTGAAAGCGAAATTGCCCCCTGGATCTTCAGCCGGTCTTTCAGCCAAAACAGGATCTCAAGATTCATGTCAAAAAGATAGGATTGCTTCTTTTGGTAAAAAGATTCCAGCCAGTCCCGGTAAAATTCAAAAAACGGAGACTTCCCATAACTGGAAAAAATGGAACGCAAATGTTGCTTTTGCCAGTCTTCGCGATTGTTGATCTTTACTTCTTTGATCAGACATTTTTGATCCCGCCCGTTTTCCAGGGGAATGGTCAGATTGATCATTCCATTAGCTCCCTGGATCACACAACGGTTACGAAAACTCATTTTCTGCCAGCTTTCGTATTGCTCTATTATGATATTTGAAAATTTAAACAAACTTAAATAGTAGTCAACACATCCAAAATATTGATTTTCAATAATTAAGCTATTTATATTATTATGAGTATTCATTTAATGAGTTATCCCGGATTAAACAAGAATATAGAACTATTTGTTACCTATTAAAAAGAATATAAACTTATTAATCAATTATTAATCAAATATTTATTTAATTTTTTATAAACCTAAATTAAATGGCTAGAGATTTGATACCTCTTTACAGGTCAAATCCTAATTCATTTAGCAACAAAATTAACCAAATCCTGCATAACAAATTCTTGAAATTTCGGCTTTCTCCCCTACTTTGCACTAAATCATCCAGCTTGAAAAAACTTGCTTTATTTGCCTTTATTTTGGCCTTTTTGATCAGTTGCCAAACACCAAAAGGCTTCGATTACCGGGACGTGAAAAACGTAAAAATTGAAAAACTGGGGTACGACAAATCCACCCTATCTCTGGAATTGGTGTACTTTAATCCCAACAGTTTTGGGGTGGACCTGAAAAAAGTGGACTGCGATATTTATATCAACAACCATTATTTGGGGAAGTACCAATTAGACACTTTGATGCATATCGATAAACGATCGGAGTTCTCCCTACCCTCCAAAATGAATGTGGAAATGGTCGAGATCTTCAAAAATGCACTCACGGTCGTTTTAAGCAAAGAAGTGCTTGTAACCGTAAAAGGAAACACCAAAGTGGGTAAATCCGGAATTTACGTCACTGTGCCCTTCAATTACGAAGGCAGGCATAAAGTGGAGCTTTTTAATTAGCAGAAATGAATACTGTCTGCTTCTCTTATTTCTGGATTTTTAGGGATTATATGGGGGAATATGGCAGGGTTTCCCTTTTGTAGGTCCGCCGCCGTCTTCAGCTCTTTTACAAATGGGCGGTAATTTTTTGTAGGGTTCCAGCTCGGCTTTAAGGCTGTCAGCATCAAATCCTGCGTTTGCTAACACAGTTCTGATCACATCCGGTGTTACCCGATCGGGATAATATTGAAGACGAATCTCTCCGGATATCAGGTTATACTTTCTCTGAACTACCCCACTTTCCATGGTTGACTCATTCTCTGAAGTCAGGTATTTCTCCAAAATATCTTTACACTGCCAACATTTTAAATTGGCCGATCTAATGGTGATCCACTCCTTCTTTTGGGCCATTACCTGTGCAAAGGAAATATGCGAAATGCAAAGAACAGCAATAGCAAAAACAAGTTTCTTGATCATATGAATAGGTTTTGGAATAATAAGATCCTTTGGTTTTATACGCCCTTCCAGTTAGCCGGGTCTTTACGCCATTGCAGCAATAATTGCTCCGTATCGGCAGAAACAATTCCTTTTTCGACCGCCAGACTTATTAATGTTGGATAATTGGTCAGTGAAACATATGAAACGCCAGCTTCTTTAAATGCTTTATCAGCAGCATCAAATCCGTAAGTGAATATAGAAACCATGCCGATCACTTCCAGTCCGGCTTGTTTTAAAACATCCACCACCTGCAAACTACTTTTTCCGGTAGAGATCAGGTCTTCTATCACCAATACTTTGAGACCGGCTGTATAAAATCCCTCAATCTGATTACCCAATCCGTGTTCTTTTGGTTTGGGGCGAACATAGATATAAGGCAGTTTCAATTGGTCTGCCGCCATCGCACCCCATGCAATTCCTGCGGTGGCTACACCTGCCAGCATTTCGGCTTCAGGGAACTGTTCAAACAAGAGACTGCACATCTCACTCTTGATAAAATCTCTGCTATAAGGGAAAGACAATACTTTTCTGTTATCACAATAGATGGGACTCTTCCATCCGCTTGCCCAGGTAAAAGGCTTATCAGGACTTAGTTTTACAGCCTGCACTTCCAATAGTTTTTCTGCTACAGCTATTTCGTTCGTCATAAAACGAAGGTAAACTGCGAATCATTATTTTTGAATGTAGATTGCATAATCTTATCAACAAAACATGAAAAGAAGCATCATTGCAGCAGGCGGATTAGTTACCAATCAACAGGATGAATTATTAATGATCTTTCGCCGTGGTAAATGGGATCTGCCGAAAGGAAAATTAGATAAAGGCGAATCGATCGAAGCTTGTGCAGTTCGCGAAGTGGAAGAAGAAACAGGTATCAGGCATATTCAATTGGGCGCATTGATCGGGATCACTTATCATGATTATTTTGATCCCTGGTGCGGTGAAGAAGTTTGTAAAGAATCTCATTGGTATGCCATGAAAATTTCGGATGAACAAAAATTAGTTCCGCAAACCGAAGAAGATATCACCGAGATCAAATGGGTGAATGAAATAGAATTGGAAGGATGTCTGGAGAACAGTTATCCCAGCATTATTGAGATCATTGCAAAGTGGAAGGAAAAATGATCAGCGCTTATGTAAGATTGAAACAGTTAGTCTGCTGATACACACTAATTTTTCTTGATCATCATAGATCTTAATATCCCAAACATGAGTGGAGGATCCGATATGGATGGGTGTTGCAATTCCTGTAACGATCCCGCTTTTAACGCCTCTAACATGATTGGCATTGATCTCTATTCCTACGCAGATAAATTTATCCAGATCAATGATCAGCGCAGAACCAACGCTACCTAATGTTTCAGCCAATGCCACACTGGCACCGCCATGTAATAATCCATATGGTTGTTGAGTACGATGATCAACGGGCATTGTTGCTTTCAAATAATTCTCCCCTATCTCAGTGAAGAGCATACCTAAATGTTCAGCCAAATTATTTTTATTCAGTTGATCCAACTGATCAAGGGTAATATCCTGCTTAAACCAGATACTCATTTAGGATAGATTGTTTTCTTGAATGGATCTACCTACCAGATCGGGAAGGAATAAAGAAGCATCTCCGCCATTCTTTATGATGTCTCGAACGATCGTTGATGCTACGGAAGTATATTTAGGTTCACCCGTTAAAAAAACTGTTTCAATAGAACGATCGAGTGTTCTGTTGGCATCAGCAATTGTTTTTTCGTATTCGAAATCGCTCACGTATCTGATACCACGCAAGATAAAATTAGCTTTGATGATCTTGCAATAATTGATGGTCAATCCATCATAAATAGCACTTTCAACTTTTGGTTCATCTTTATAAATCTCCTGCACCCATTTTACTCTTTGTTCTGCGCTGAACATAGGGCTCTTAGAAGAATTCAACCCGATACCCACTACGATCTTATCGAACAAAGGCAATGCCCTGTTGATAATATCCACATGACCCAAAGTAATGGGATCGAATGTGCCGGGAAACAAACAAATACGCATGTTAAAGAGTTATGAGTTACGAGTTAGGGATGACAAGTTATTCATTTCACATCACGCTCAATTATAGCTTATCATTCATCATTCAATATTAGTTTTCTCTATTCGCCAATAAATATAGCACAGCCATTCGTACAGCCACACCGTTTTCTACCTGATTCAAAATAATACTAAAAGGCCCGTCAGCAACATCACTATCCAATTCTACGCCACGATTAATTGGGCCGGGATGCATGATGGTAATTTCTTTGCCTAAACTTTCCAATAATTTGCGATTGATCCCGTAAGCTAAACTGTATTCTCTTAAGGAAGAAAATAGAGGTTGATTCTGTCTTTCTAACTGAATGCGCAATACATTGGCCACATCGCACCATTGTAATGCTTTCTTTACACTGTATTCTACGCGCACATTTAATGCTTCGGTAATGTATTTAGGGATTAAGGTTGGCGGACCTGCCACCATGATCTCTGCGCCCATTTTCTTGAGCAAATAAATATCACTGAGTGCAACACGGCTATGCATGATATCACCGATGATGGCCACTTTCAATCCTTCCAGTTGCCCGAATTTCTCCTGCATGGAGAACGCGTCCAGTAAAGCTTGTGTAGGATGCTCATTGATTCCGTCACCTGCATTCACGATCGCAGCGGGAATATGTTTCGCAAGAAAATGCGGTGCACCGCTGGCACTGTGGCGCATGACCACCATATCCACTTTCATGCTGAGAATATTATTCACAGTATCGAGTAGGGTTTCTCCTTTCGCTGCAGATGAACTGCTTAATGTAAAATTGAGTGTATCGGCACTGAGTCTTCTTTCTGCCAGTTCAAAACTCATTCTGGTACGGGTAGAATTTTCGTAAAAAAGGTTTACGATCGTTACATCGCGCAAAGAAGGAACTTTCTTTACCGGCCTTTGTAAAACGTCTTTAAAGTTGGATGCAGTAGCTAGAATTAATTGGATATCCTCCTTGTTGAGGTGTTTGATACCAAGAAGATGTTTGGTAGATAGTCTCATTAAAAAGCGAAGTTAGGGTTTTAATAGAACAAGTATCAAGTTTCCAAGTTTCAAGTTACCGGTTACTGGTTCCAAGAGAAACGAATATTTTATCAGCTTAACCTTATTAATATATTGAAACGAAATTCTTGAATCTTGTTCCTTACACCTTTTACCTTTTACCTTATGCCTTACACCCTTTACCTTCTCCTTTCCTAAATTAGTTCCACACATTCTCTCTCATCTTTCTCTTTCCAGCAAACTTTTACTTTCTGAGAAACGATGGTATCGATATGTTGTCCTACATAATCACCCTGTATCGGATACTCTCGCCTGAATCTTCGGTCGATCAATACACAAAGTTCCACTTTGGCCGGTCTGCCAAAATCAAGCAAGGCATCCAATGCCGCCCGAATGGTCCTTCCTGTATACAGTACATCATCAATGATCACCACATTTTTATTTTCTATACTGAAAGGAATATCAGTCTTATTGGCCACATGCAGTTCTTTTCGCACATCATCTCTATAAAATGTAATATCCAGGATGCCATATTGAATAGATGCAGGATCGACCAGGAGTTTCAATTCATTCACGATCCTTTTGCTGAGCGCAATACCGCGTGGCTGAATACCAATGATCACGGTATCTTTCAAATGCAGATGATCTTCGTGTATCTGATGAGATAAACGTTTTACCACCAATGCCAGCTGCTGTTCTGAAAGAATTGTTTTCACCACCTAATTTTTGATAAAAATACGCCTAAAAACTATTCCATAAGATTATCTCTCAACTAAATTAAAGAAGGATTTACTTTGCAGC
>CAIKTE010000230.1 GCA_903830285.1 uncultured Chitinophagaceae bacterium
GATCACGAAGGAATTACGAAGAAAAGGTTACTCAACTCCTAAACTTCAATGTCATTTAGTTAAGGAATACGATGTCATGGTGAGGCACTCGAACCATGATTTTATAACGAACATTTCGTTCTTCACTCTTCGAGAGCCTAAGAGTGACAGCATTAACTAAATGAAATTGTCCTAAAGGGGTGTATGACATTAGGGTGCCTGCTATGGTCTTCTTCATACCTGCTTATTACCTGCTTCGGAGTAAGTCCGTTAAATGACGGACTTACTCCGAAGCAAACACGAAGAAGTCAATAAGCGATCCTTACTTATCTGTATTGAAAAAAGATTCCTTTACACCTTAGGTTTCCTTCCCTGTAAAAAGATCTTTTTTCTTACTTGCTGTACAGGAACACCCTCGATCCGACTTTCTAACCAGGAGATAAAATCGAGATACATGAATGAGCGGCTCTCTAATGGATTGCCCTGCAATTGCTGCAGTTTATCTTTCAGGACACGGAATGCAGGAATTAATTTTTGAGGCGATAATGAAAATGATTTTCGTATGAATTTGAAGATCTCTTCTTCCACAATACTCAGGTTCTTCATTTTATACATGAAACGGTACACCGACTTTATTAAATATTCCAGAAGCTCATAATTGCCCAATTCATAATGGGCTATCAAATGCAGTAAGCGCGCATAACACTGGAGATCGGTTCTTAGATCCACTTTCCAGTGAATGATCTTATGGAGGTAATCAATGGCTTTTTCATTATTTCCGCTGCCGAAATACAAACAGGCGATCTTATAATAAAATACCAAAACACGATGTCTGTCCAAATGCAAATGATATTCTTCCAGTTTCTCTTCGATATAGGGAACCAGTTCCAACCCTTCCGTAAATGTCCCATTTAGAAAATGCCTGTTGATCTTGGCGATATGCAGGTAAACAAAAGTTTGGATGCGTGCATTGGCATTCATATTTCCTTCGTGCGAAACAGAAAAGGATTCGAATATTTTCAAATACTCTTCAAACTTATCATAATTGCTCAGGTTGAATTGTGCACTCAGTAAATTATGCATGCCCCTGATGTATTGCCCTGTTTCTCCGGCTTTCATGCTTGGAAAATCTTCAAAAAGGTCCACCCATTTTTTGGTGTACCGATAATACATCAGCAGATCCTGCAGTATAAAACCATACCAGCAATAAGATTGAAAGAGATATAGTTTTTCATAGAATCCCAATTGTTCGGATTCGTAAGAAGGCAGGTTGGTTTCGAAGAATGATTTTACCGCTTCCACATCTTTTTCATCTCTCGCATGACCATGTTTAATATACCAGCTGTATAATTCCAGCGCAAGATTGCTGAACCGGCTGATCAAAGAAAGGTGCAGATTTATTTCGTTGGATTCTCGGCTTAATTCTTCCGCACGGTTTTCCATGCTTCGGGTAATATGCAATGCTTCGATCTTCTTTTCAAAGATCACCGCCTGCAATTGGTAAGTGATCTGGTTATGATTTTTAGCTACTTCTTTTAATTTGTCCAGCACTTTTAAGCTTTGCAGATATAAACCCTTATTATATAAGATCCTGGCAAAGTCTAATTGTTCGTGCAGGCGAATATCTATATTATCCCCATCTTCGATCAGGCGCAGGCTTGACAATATTTGTTTATACAGATGTGCTTTACTATTAGAAAGTTGCTGCTTTTTAAGGCTTTTATTCTTCTTCAGTAAAATGGCTTCATCGTACTCATCCATTTTATCCAATGCGTCGAAAAGCTGAACGATCTTCAGGTCCTCACTGCCTGAATTCCGCTTCACGTACAATTTGAAATTGCGTTTCTCCCCTTTTTCGAGCGATTTAACCAATTGAAACAGTATGTCGGTACTCCTGTTGGGCATCGTAATTTGTTTTCCTTAAAACCTTATACAGATAAGCATTTCAGCGTTCAAAAGCCTATTTGTGCAACGTAAAATGCGAGCAATTTTGTGCCTTTCTGCCACTATTAGCAAACTATATTCGTAGGATGCAGGTAATGGAAATCGGGTTACATCAGAACCAAATGTAATCAACCCTGCTTTTTTAAGCTCAAATTTTTACTATGAGTACCAACAAAGTCAACATTTTTGATACCACACTTCGCGATGGCGAACAAGTGCCCGGCTGTAAATTAAATACCAAAGAAAAAATAGAACTGGCATTGGCATTGGAAGAATTGGGAGTGGATATCATTGAAGCGGGTTTTCCCATTTCATCACCAGGTGATTTCTCTTCTGTAAATGAGATCTCGAAGATCATTAAGAATGCTACTGTCTGCGGATTGACCAGAGCCGTTCAAAAAGATATTGAAGTGGCTGCTGAAGCTTTGAGATATGCAAAACATCCACGTATACATACCGGGATCGGCACATCCGATTATCATATCAAGGGCAAATTCAACAGCAACAGAGAAGATATTTTAGAACGCGCCATCCAATGCGTAAAGTGGGCTAAGAATTTTGTGGATGATGTAGAATTTTATGCAGAAGATGCCGGCAGAACCGACAATCATTATTTAGCCAGAGTAGTAGAAGCCGTTATTAAAGCAGGTGCAACTGTGGTGAATATACCCGATACTACCGGTTATTGCTTACCCAATCAATACGGTAATAAAATGGCTTACCTAAGAAATAATGTTCCCAATATTGACAGGGCCATTCTTTCCTGCCATTGTCATAATGATCTGGGTTTGGCAACTGCCAACAGTATTGAAGGCGTGATCAATGGTGCCAGACAAATAGAATGTACCATCAATGGTTTGGGCGAAAGAGCTGGCAACACTTCATTAGAAGAAGTAGTAATGGTTTTAAAACAACATAAGGATCTAGGTTATTATAGCAATGTAAATACAAAGTTATTGAACCCGTTGAGCAGACAGGTAAGCGATATCATGCGTGTGCCGGTACAACCCAATAAAGCCATTGTGGGAGCCAATGCATTCTCGCATTCATCAGGCATACATCAGGATGGATTTTTAAAGAGTGCCATTACTTATGAAATTATTGACCCCGTTGATGTAGGTGCTGATATCAGCAAGATCGTTTTAACAGCCAGAAGCGGAAGAAGTGCTTTGGCATTTCGTTTAAAGAAACTGGGTTATGATTTTAACCGCAATGATGTGGATGCATTGTATCAGAAATTCCTGCAGGTGGCAGATAATAAAAAAGAGATCAACGACGAAGATCTGCATCAAATGGCAAAACAACACGAATCTGTAGAAACTGTATGACATTTGCTATTGAATGAGCAGTTCGACTAAACGGCTACTCAAAAAAATTATGAAAAAGAATATTGCAGTCATTAGCGGAGATGGAATCGGTCCGGAAGTTATAGCACAGGCAGTTCGTGTATTGAATGCTGTTGCACAAAGATTTCATCATGAATTTGTTTACACTTATTGTTTGATGGGCGCTATTGCCATTGAGCAAACAGGCGATCCTTTACCTGATGAAACCATTGAGATCTGTTTGGAAAGTGATGCTATCTTATTCGGTGCAGTTGGTCATCCTAAATTTGATAATGACCCTTCAGCGAAAGTAAGACCAGAACAGGGTTTGCTTAAACTGAGAAAATCACTGCAGTTGTTTGCAAACATTCGTCCGGTGAATACTTATAGTGTATTGCATCATTTATCACCCTTAAAAGAAAAACAATTAGAAGGTGTTGATTTTATCATCTTCCGCGAATTAACAGGCGGTATTTATTTTGGTAAAAAAGAATTGATTGAAGATGATACAAAAGCAATTGATGAATGTGTTTACTCTGTTAATGAAATAGAACGCATTGCACATATTGCTTTTAAAAATGCACAATTAAGAAAGAAAAAATTAACGCTGGTTGATAA
>CAIKTE010000231.1 GCA_903830285.1 uncultured Chitinophagaceae bacterium
GAGTCTGGGAATTTATTTGCTCTAACATATGTAGATTATAATTACTTTACACTTTATGAAACATTATCTCCAACATTTACTGCGTGGGAAAATTTTACTGATATTGTACCTAATGAAATACCAGATGGTTGTGAGGTTACTGAAATTTTAATAAACCCGTTGCGATACGATGCCTTACAGACTATAGGAACTGGGTGTGGGAATGTATACGTTACTGATTTATTTTTTACTAAATTTACGCGCCTTGGTGGATATAGTACACCATGATTTTTGGTTCTGGCTAGATTAACGGTTCTGTCGCAAAGTTTGGGTGCTTCTTAACCACTTAATAAATATACGTTTTTCTTTGATTGGCGGCATTGTGCCGCCACATCCGCTGCTTTATGCAGCCATAAGGTTAATTTGTTCTGCGATAGACAGCACTTTCCCGTTGATTTCATTGAACACACTTTGATTTTTACGTAACATCGCTACAGCCTCTATACCAGCTAAAGTACTAGCTGCACAATCAAAGTTCTTAAACCCTTTCATTGGATCCGTAATGGTCTTTATCTTTCGATGATCCTGTTCCAAGATATTATTACAATATTTAACTTTGGTATAGGTAATTGCAGGTTTAAGTGGCCCGCAAAACTCAGGGTTTGCACACTTTTTACCGAAAGCTATTTCTTCGTTGATAATTTTAACAGCCAGTTCATTAGCCGCGCTGCCATCACTATTAATCTTATCAGGTATAAACCTAGCAGTTCTAATTGCTCCACGAATACAGGCTAGAGCAGCTTTATGATCTCTTGTTTTAGAAAAATGGAAAGATATTGAATCTCCATCCTTATCAACTATTCGGTAGAGGTAACACCACTTACCTTTAACTTTTATATAAGTCTCATCTAGACGCCAGCTTTTTTTAAAGTTACGAGTAAGGTATTTTCGTACCTTAGACTCCAGCCATGATCCATATTCAGCAACCCAGCGCTGCACCGAAGAATGGTCCAGCTCTATATTCCAGTCTTTAATTAGCTCTTCAATATTACGATAGCTTAAGGGGAAAGCTAGGTACCAACGGACAACCATAATAATTACTTCTTTAGGGAATTGTTTACCACTGAAATCCATTTGCTGATACCTCATTCTTTGTTTATTCATGCCATATTTTAACCGAAACCTAATACGTCTTTCAAATAAACTGTAACTTTGCGACAGAACCTTTCATATATCTATGAAATGGGGAAATATTGCCATCCCATACCCAGAGCAATCTTGCATATTCTATGTAGTTGACGATAAGAGTAAATTAGTAAGTGATGGGATATATAAATTAAATACAGCATATTATCAGGTGTATAATGGTGAGGTTTATGATCTGACCATACATTCAAATAATCCAGATATGGATGTTACTAAATTAAAAAATAATCAAATGATCAGATGGGACGCTTTAGAAAAATATTTTAATGGTTGTGTAACAACTAAGACTAAGTATGAGTCCGTAAAATGGTATTTATGGCATGGTGATCCAGGTAAAGCAATTGAGCGTCTTAATAATATTATATTCCAGACTGATAAACAAACAGCGACAAAGCTTACTAAATTTCGACAATACATCGAAAATAATATAGAGATGATTGTGAATTACCAAGAGCGACTAGACAATAATCAAATATTTACGAGTAGCTTTGCTGAATCTACAGTAGAAAGCCTTATTAACCAACGCTGTAAAGGAAAGAAACACATGCGATGGACGCGAGAAGGACTGAATAATATTCTTCAAATTAGGGCTGCCATTGCCAGTAATAGTTGGAATAATATTTGGAAAATGGTAGTTCGAAATTCAATAGCTAACACCACCATCAATTAAAATCCTCTCAATTCTACAATCCACACCACATTGTCTATAGTTATATCAATCTAATGTATTCCACTTACTGGCAA
>CAIKTE010000232.1 GCA_903830285.1 uncultured Chitinophagaceae bacterium
ATCCCAGTAATCCAGGAAGTTATAGTTAATGGTAGCTTTTGTATAAACAACACCACTTGTTGAATTAACCACAACACAGTTTGTTCTTCCACCACCTGCAGAGATGTCGTCGATCACACCCCATCTTCTTGCATCATAGAAAGCAACGTTTCTGAATAATAAAGCAACCCTTCTTTCTTTTCTTAATTCTTCGTAGGCCAAAGCAGGATCTGTAATTACACCTGAAGTTGCAGTAAGCGCAGCACCCTGGTAAGTTCTTACAGCATCAACACTTGTTAAACCGGTAGCAATATTACCTAATTTGATATTTGCTTCTGCTTTCATCAATTCGTTCTCCTCATAAGAAGCACCAATATACAGTTCATAAGAACCAACCACTTTACTTGCATAACCAACAACTGCAGCATTAGAAGGTACATCCAGCAAAGTATATCTTGTACTGAAAGTGATACCGCCTTTCTGATTCAGATACAAAGTTGCAGTACTGAAGTTTGTAGTTAATCTCTTATCACCTGCTTTAAAATCCTGGATCAATCTTTCAGAGATCTTATAAGTAGTACCAGTTGGGTTACCAACAGTTAAAGCAGCTATAGAACCACCTGTTGCACTGATCGGGCTATTTGTAGCAGAAGAACGTTCTGTGAAAACATAATCAGATGAAGTAACACCATTGCCTACCAATGTCAATACATTATTCCAATCTGCAGATGTCATAGCTGACAGTCTTTTATTCACCAACAGATTACGAGCTTTCAATGTGTTGATGTTATGGATCCACATGGTTGGTGTTGGAGATTGTCCTTTACTTACCTGACAAGAAGTTGGGATCAGATATTTGATAACTGTGTTATAATCTGCAGTTGTTGGTACTGCACCTAAAGCAGTAATCGCTTTATCGAAATTTGCATTTGCTTCTGTGATCATATCTGCACTTGATTTGAACTCATTGCTGTTAGCAACATAATCATTCTTGATCAAACCTGCATAGTATAAAGATCCGATATGAGAATAAGCATATCCTTTCCAGAAATAAGCCCATGCTTTCAATGTATTCTTCTTTGTTGTAGCATCACCTGTAAATGTGGTGTTGTCAACAACAGCCAGAATTCCATTACATGCATTGTTCAGGAAGTACATCCAGGTCCATTCGTAATAGAACATGTTTGAACCTGCTTTGGTTCTGCTGTTATTCAGTCTTGCTACAGTTTTAGCAAGTGAAGTGTTAGATGTTTTTACACCGTTATCATCAATATAATAATCAGGAACACTGATCTGATTGGTGATATTATTCGCAGCTTCAGCAGTGATAACATCTGCCAGTTCATCCATATAGGCCGGGCCTAAGAACCAGTAACTGCTTCCCAGGAAAGAACCGGTATATCTCGCATCGGAGATACCGTTAAATCCGTTTTGATAAACTGCACCCAAACCTAAAGCTTCAATGCCTGCTTCTGTAGCGGCACTTGCCGGTGTAGGGCTATTGGGGTTTTGAACATTCAGTTCACTCTTACTACAGCTTGCGCCTAAGAGAATGACTGTCGAGGTTATGATATATAATATTTTATTTTTCATCTTTAAAAATGTTTTAGTTTGTTTAGAATCCTATATTCAGTCCAACTTGGTATGTTCTGTTATTCGGAGTGGTAGAATAATCTACACCTCTATCAAAACCGCTATTAGTAGCACCAGAACTGGTTTCAGGATCCATACCGGTATATTTTGTCAATGTCCACAAATTTCTGCCGGTCAATACAAATTGAAGCTTTTTAAAATATTTGATCTTGGCGTAACGTAATACATCAAAACCGATGGACAGGTTTCTTAATCTCAGGAAAGAAGCATCTTCAAAGAAATAATCTTTGATAGAGTTTCTTGCACCGTTGATACTACCCCACATGTCGCCATAAGCGCTGGTATAATATGCAGCGAATGCGGCAGTTTGTCCGTTAATGGTAACTTTATTACCATAATCGCCATGAATACCATCACGATACATCCACTCTTTGAACTGGTTGTACAAATGACTTCCATGTACCCAATCTAACTGGAAGCTCAACGTAATTCCTTTGTAACTGAAATTATTGATGAAAGCCATGTTGAATTTAGGGTTAGGATCGCCATAAGCATAGTTTTCATTGGTAAACTGGATACCTCTTGTAGCGGTATCAACCAATGTTCCATTCACTACTTGATATTTTCCCTGATTGGCTTTATCGATATATGTTGAACCATCCTGTCTTGTTTGATTCACATCATGGAAGGTCTTTAAACCATATAGCTGACCGATCTTAGATCCTGCCTGCAGTACGTAGTTACCATAACCTGCATTACTGGTTACAATGATCGGCTGACCTGTACTGATCGCATCGATCATTGAACTCTGATGGTTGAAGTTAGCAGTGAAATCCCAGTTGAAATCTCTTGATTTCAAAATATTCAAATTCAAGGCGAAAGTGATACCATTAGAAGATAAGCTAAATGCATTGGTCAAATAACCTGCGCCACCTGTTGAAGGTGAAGCATCTACTTGATAAATTACATCTTTACTTGTTCTCTTCCAGTAAGTACCGCTTAAAGTTGCATTACTCAACCATTTGCCTTTAGATAAATTAAAGGTCAAATCAGTTCCAATTTCAGATTCTCTTGAAATTTCAACATTCAAATTCGGATTGGATTGAACAGATGGAGCATAAAATGCAAGATTGGTACCGATAGTTCTGGTATTCAATGTTACATATCTGTCAAAAGCACCAGGTTGAATACCTGCTTCACCATAACCACCGCGTAATTTAAATTCAGGAATCACGCCTGCTAATTTATCCCAGAAACCCAATTGAGAAATTCTGAAATAAGCATTACCGTTATAAAAAGTTTGAGGAGTAGAACCTGCACCGAATGCAGAAGAATAATCACTTCTGAATCCGCCTTTGATACCTGCAATACTTCCATAATCCAAACTTTCACTTACAAAAGTACCAAATGTTACAAATGGTCTAACATAATCACTGGCTACAACCTGAGTTGATGTTTGTCCCATATTATAGATTGGATACAATTGTAAACCATCACCTTCGGTTATATATTGTTTGAATACATTTTTACGATAATCGTATCCAACCTGTGTGGTAGATGCGATCGGCAATTTTACATGAAAATCTTTTTGCAGATCGAAATGTAATGTTGCGGTAGTTAAAGCATTCTGGAAAGTAGTATTATAGGTGGCATTATAAATTCCACCTTCTTTACCATTAAAGATCCCTATACCTGAAACACTTCTGCTGTTGATATTGATATTCTGTGTTTGATTTTTAAACACCTGATTTTGATCTTCTTTTTCGTAGTTGATACCATATTTAGCATCCAGGTCTAAAAAGCGATTTACTTTATAAGAAGCCTGGATATTCTGAATCACATCAATTGTTTCATCAGTACCAAAAGAATACTCTTTATAATAGTTAGGATTATATCCGTTAACACTGACAGGAGATGCATTTAATGCATACGCATAATCTCCATTCGCATCTTTCCAGTTAAAATCAAAGAAAGGTGAAGTATTGAATGCTCTGAAGAAAGTACCACTTACACCTGCCGTAAAGTATGGATTAAAATCATTTTTCTGATATACCAACTGAGTGATAGAACGAATTTTAAACCCCTTGAATAATTCTGTTCCAATATTAGCAGATAAGTTGCTGCGTTTTAAAGTACCATTGTCTTTAATAACACTTTGTTGTTGTGTATTAGAGAAAGTTAACGCAAAATCATTTTTTCCGGCAGCACCTGATATACTTAAACTGTTGTTTAAGCTAGCAGCTGTTTGAAATAATTGATCCAGGTGGTCATAGTATTTCAAATTTGCATTGTACAACTTACTTCCGTCAGTAGCAGGATTGGTACCTAACCAAACCAAACCACCCTGTGTAACACCTGCAGAGTTAACACCTGCTGTTAATGTTCCGTCAGGTTTGATACCTAAGATAACACCATTGGCATCAACGATATTGTTATTGGCATCTGTTTTAAAGCCGTGTGTAGTTGCCTGATGCAGATTGCCTGAATTGATATAACTGCTGCTTCCGTAGCTGGTAGAGAAATCAATTCTGGTTTGTCCTTCTTTACCTTTTTTGGTAAATACCTGGATTACACCATTCGCACCCTGTGCACCATAGATAGTTGAAGATGCAGCACCTTCAACCACTTCAATTCTGTCAACATTGTTCAGATCTAAAGATCCGAGATCTGTTGCACGAACTTCAATACCATCCATCAAGATCATTGGAGCAGTTCCACCTCTTAATGAGTTAACACCACGCAATAAGATATTCAGTGGAGCACCTGGTGTACCTTCTTTACTGGTGATCTGTGCACCGGCAACTTTACCTTCTAAGGCTTGTCCAACATTTTGTGTGGCTGTTTGAGTTAATTTATCACCACCAACTGATTCAACAGTAAATGGCAATTTCTTTTTGCTGGTTGCGAAACCAACACCCGTTACAACTACATCGCTTAATACTTTAACATCAGTAGCTAACTGAATATTAACCATTGCGGAAGCTGCAACTTCTTTGGTTTCAAATCCAAGGGATGCAATTACAAGGGTAGCTCCTGGTTTTACTTTCAGGGTAAATGAACCATCTGACCCTGTAGCTGTACCATTCTTTGTCCCTTTTTCACTTACAGTAGCTCCTGATACAGTAGCTCCTTTGTCGTCTGTTACCTTTCCGGTAGAAGTTTGGCTTTGTGCATTTACTTGGGATAAGCCAAATACAATACACACAAGCAGAGTTAAAATTTTTCTCATAATCTGTGTTTAGGTTTATAAAGAAATCGCAAAATAGTTAAGAAATGGTTAACTATTTCAATTATGACATATAATTATTGGAATTAGCTGCAATCCTTTGAAAAAAAGGGGATAATAGCTTGATTTTTAATAAATTAAATAAATAATAAATGAGATAAAATCAAGGTTTTAACTTCAAATATGAGGACCAAATACTCTAAGGATTAAGGGAATTACTGTAATTAAGGGCCGCGATCCAGCCGTTCTCGTCTTTTCCGGATAGATCTTTCCCTTTCAAAAAGGCATCGATCTTTCCATACTGGGTTTGCAGTAGATTTTCCAGGTTCTTTTTGCTGAGGCTTAGAAGCTTATATTCTCCATCTTTTAATGTATAATAAGTCTCTTTATCATTAAAACGCTTGAATTTTACTGCATTACCATATTCAGTATATTCTTCTGTTTCTTTTTGATAATACTTTAATAGGGTAATTTTCCCCTCTACCAATACCTGCAAAAACTTGCTGTTGTTAATACTGTTATTGATGGAAAAGCCTTTTCTGAAAATAAGTTTCTGGGTTGTATCAGGATAATTGGGAGAGAATTGAACTTCTACAACATAATTACCTAATTCATATGCAGTATCATTTCTATTAAAAACAAATACACTATTATAAATATCTAATTTGAGGCTTACGTGTTTAAAAACATAGCCATTCTCAACTTTCACACTGGCGTCAATCCATTTGTCTTTAAGAAAAGGGCTTCCTTCAATCTTTTCAGTCTGATGATAAAATAGCAGATTCCCTGTTACGGGATCCCATTGTTGCCGTTCAGTTTGCGAAAAAACATTTAATGTTATAAACAACAAAATAATCAAATAATATATTTTATTCATAATAACATATTTACATATTCAGGATGCGAAATAAAAATAGTAAAAAATAGTAATACTCCGTTTATAAAAACAAAAAGCCGATAGAATAATCTATCGGCTTTTGTATTATTCAATTAAAAATCAATAACCTGGATTCTGTGCAAGGTTAGGATTGGCATTGGTTTCTGTAACAGGGATCGGGAATATTAATCCGATATTTCCCGGAGCTACAGCAACTGTAGTCAATGGACTTAAGTTTTTAACCTTGGTCCAGCTTCTGTTCAATCTCAAAAGATCCCAGTAACGGCTTCCTTCAAATGCCAGTTCTTTTCTGCGTTCAGTTAAGATATCTTCCAATACCTGAGTGCCTGTATCGGCCCAACCTGTAAATGAAGGATCTCTTTGCATAGCCACTTTATTCAAATATAAATTGGCATTTACAAAATCGCCCGCATTATAATAAGCTTCAGCAAGAATTAAAATTACATCTGAAAGGCGGATCACTTTGGTATCATCCTTATCTGTAGCAGTTCCCGGATTAGGATATTTGTAGCACAAATACGTATTACCGGCCTGACCACTTCTGTAACCAACACCTGCATTAGGCATTAAACCTCTTCTCACATCTGTTGCACTGTACAAATTATACAGTTCAGAAGTGCCTAATATATCACCATACCCGCTACCAACGGTCAGATAGATAAACCCAATTTGATCAAACTGATTATTATTTACCGCATCACTTGCCACATCAAAGAATGTTTCATTCTTAGTAGATGTTTGTGTTGCAGGATTTGCCCAATAACCGCCCGGTGAATAGGTTGCGTTTGCACCTGAAGTACCCAAACTACCGCTTGGAGCGCAATAAGCAGCAGGAGACAACATCACCCATCCGCTATTGGTTACCACATCCAATGCTGTTGTTTTCGCATTTGCCCAGTCACCCATATTTTGGTATACCCTTGCTTCCAATGCTCTGATGGCATATTTTGAAAGATAAGCAGACCCTCTGTATAAGGTACATAAGCTATATGCTTTTTCCAGATCGGCTATAACCTGAGTGTATACCTCTTTAACTGTATTACGTGCAGGTAACGCGTCTTGATTATAAGTCAATACAATTGGCACACCCGCCTTAGTAGCATCTACAGTATATGGTGTTGCAAAAGTTCTTACCAATTCAAAATGCATTAATGCTCTCATTGCATAGGCTTCCCCCTGATATTGAGCAACATTAGTTGTATTCACTGTACCGGTTAAAGCACCTGCGTTAATGATCGTATTCGCATATTTAATAGCGATATAGGCATTTTGCCAAAGTCCTAACGCATCAGCATCAGAGCTGTTAAATGCAAAGTTATTGGTTGTGATATAGCGGCCCGAATTGGAAGTGGTAACATAAGTATTATCGCCTTTCAAATCTCCTATTACAGGAAGGGTTCTGCCATAAATATTTGCATTCCTTAACTGTGAGTAAGTACCGGCTAAAGCAGTCAGCATACTTGATTCAGAGTTGATCGCCGTTCCTGCCGGCAAAGCGGTAGGTGGCACTTTATCTAAAAAGTCTTTAGTGCATGATGCAGACAACATTACTGCGATCAGCACGGGATAAAATTTTATTTTAATATTTTTCATTTCTTAATAATTTATTTATTATGATAATTAGAACCCTACATTGATACCCACAGTAACAGATTTGTTATAAAAGAAATTCAAATTTGACTGACTGTTGATATTTTGTTCAGGGTCAAAAGGAATCGTATTATCATAAACCTTGGTCCATAAATTAGTTCCTCTTACATAAAAGCTCAGTGCCGAAACATGCAATCTGGAAGCCAATGCTTTGTCAGCCGCATATTGCAATGTTATATTGCGCAATCTTACGAAATCGCCTTTATATAAGAATCTTGTTGAGGCAGAATTTGAAAAATTGGTAGAACCGTATACCAATTTAGGAACATCCGTAACTTGTCCGGGTGTTGTCCATCTGCGTAAATTAGAAGAATATTTACCGTAAGATGGGTTTACATCATCTTCTAAATAAGCAGCCCATTGGTCTTGAACATAGTTTCCGTAATTATAATACAGATCAAAAGAGAAACTAAATTGTCTGAAGGTAAAAGTGTTGGATAAACCACCATAGTATTTAGGTGTTGCAGTTTTACCTGTTGAGATCCTTGCAGCAGCATTATAGTTTGTAGTAGTAGTTCCTTTAGAAGAATCAGTATACCATAATGGGTTTCCGTTTGCCGGATCTACACCTGCCCATTCTCTCATATAAAATGTAGCTACATCATATCCGGGTTGATATTGAAACTGACCGCTTAAGATCTGTCTTTGACCCGGAGGTAATGTTTTTAATTCATTCTTATTATGTGTGAAGTTGAAGCTCAGGTCCCATTGAAAGTTTTTGGTCTTTACAGGAGTAGCATTGATCGTTAATTCAATACCGCTGTTTGTCATCGCTCCAATATTCTTATTGGCAGTAGCAAAACCTGTTGTTAATGACAAAGGCACACTGAATATCAGACCATCAATGTTTTTGTTATAATAATCAAAAACAACATTCAATCTGTTCTTAAAAAATGAAACGTCTAAACCGATATCTGTTTGCTTAGCAGTTTCCCATTTTAATGTTGCAGCACCAACCCCGTTGAAAACATCACCTGGCTGGCCATTATAGTTTGCACCAAATCCAAATGTTTGTCTCCAACCATAGTTACCTAAACCGGCAGAGTTACCTGATTGTCCATAAGAAGCTCTTAATTTCATATCGCTAATAGCTTTAACCCCAGACATGAAATCTTCTTTAGAGATATTCCATGATCCACTGGCTGCCCAGAAATTACCATACTCATTGGCAGCAGAGAATTTAGAAGAACCATCGCGTCTGAAACTACCCTGTAAATTATATTTACCCTTGTAGCTTAAATTCAATCTTGAAAAGAGCGAAGTAAAAGAATAATCTGATTCGTTATTACTTGCTGTAATTGGTGTTGCAGCTGTACTAACTGAAGTCAATAAAGGCGTTGCAAAGTTATTGCTCTGTGCTGATACATTATAGCTTTTTGAATCAATGGCTTCATAACCACCTGTTACATCCAAGCTTAAAGATTTATCTCTTAAAAAGCTGGTATGATAATCAGCCTGGTTGATCCAATCATACAAGAAATATCTTGTATAATATGCATAACCTCTACCATTAGCAGCAGCACCATCTCCCATCACAGGATTATTATAATAATTTTCTTCCAGATTGAGGTATTGTCCACCTATTGATGAACTAAAATTCAAGCCTTTAAAAACATTGTAATTCACTTTCATCTTTCCATTCATAGAGAAGATATCAGCAACGTGAATATCATTCGCTACGATATACAATGGATTGAATGTTGAACTGAAATCCTTTGTTGCTTTACTTACATTATAAGTACCATCGGCATTATAAGGATTTTGTGTAGGTCTTAAGAAATAGAATTCCATGATAGGATTTGAGAAGGCACTTGAATTACTTAAAGGTGCATTTTCTCTGGTATAAGTAGGAGCTAAATTGATACTGATATTGAATTTTTTAGAAATGGTATGATCAAGGTTGATCACACTTGAATATCTTTTCAGATCAGATCCGATCACATTTGCAACCTGTTTAAAATAACCGCCTGAAATATAAAACTTGGTTTTTTCATCACCACCGCGGGCAGACAAATTATATTGTGCCTGAGGACCTGTTCTTGTTAATTGACCTAACCAGTCAATATCTACACTTCCATCTCCATAATTTGCAGCGGCAGCAGCAGCATTCGCAGCAGAACCACCTGCATTAATATATGATTCCTGAAATAATGCTAACCAGTCTTTAGAACGCAAAGGCATTCCTGAAGCAGGAATATCGCCATGTGTATTCTGTCCTAATTCTGCAGTAAAACTAAATTCTGTCTTTCCAGCTTTACCTCTTTTTGTAGAGATCACAATTACACCATTTGCACCCTGTGAACCATAGATCGCAGTTGCAGCAGCATCTTTTAAAATAGATATTGATTCAATATCATCAGGATTGATCTGTGCTAAAACGTTAGTAGTTGTAGTTAATCTTGAGACATCTCCTGAATTGATAATAATTCCATCAACTACATACAATGGTTGAGAAGAAAGAGAAAGAGAGCTGATACCTCTAATTCTTACTTGTTGGTTTGCACCCGGCTGTCCGCTGAATGTTACAGACTGAACACCTGCAGCTTTACCCTGAAGGATCTGATCAACAGAAGACAATGGTCTGTTTGCAACTGCAGCTCCGCTGATCTTTGCAACTGATGCTGTAGCTTCTGATTTTTTTTGTGTACCATAACCAACTACCACAACTTCTTCCAGATTTTGTGTGGTGGTTTGCAAAACTGTATTGATCACAGTTTTAGCGCCAATAGAAATTTCTTGTGCTGTAAAATTCAGTGATGCTATCACTAAAGTTTTTGCAGAAGCGGGAACGTTTAATGAATATGTTCCGTCACTTTCAGAAGTTGTACCAATGGTGGTACCCTTCACTAAAATAGATGCATTGGGTATTCCTGCACCCTTATCATCTGTTACCTTACCTTTTATGGTATGGCTTTGTGCTAAAAGCTGACCGGCGGTCAGGCTTAAACACACTAATAGAAACAATAGTTTTCTCATAATCTCAGTGTTTTGTTTTAAAAGAGGTCCCAAAATAGTTAACAAATCGTTAACCACAACAAATATTGACATGAAATTGTTGCGAATAGCTGCAATTTTTTACAAAAAAGGGATAAACGGCGCAAAAAAATGAATATACTAATTTAATAATATTACAGGGGTTATCACTTATTTACACACTGAATCCTTCTTTCCAAACAATTACTCCTTCTTTGAAGTGCTGATAATCAAGACGGGAAGTAATATTAAATTAGTTAATGTTCCAACAACCAATGTTAAGGATGTAAGCCATCCCAATGCATTGATACCTCCAAAACTGCTGAAACAAAAAATTACGAATCCCGCAATTAATACCAAAGAAGTATAAATAATGCTAATTCCGGTATGCCGGATCGTTTGAACCAATGTTGGTTCTAGTTTATTATCAAAGTGCGGTAGTTCCTGCTTATAGTTCACGAGAAAACGGATGGTCACATCGATCACAATACCCAATGCAACACTGAATACGATCACAGTAGATGGTTTTAAAGTAATACCCGCCCAGCCCATTACGCCTGCAGTAATAACCAAGGGTATCAAATTAGGGATCAATGAACAGATCAATATCCTGAATGAACGGAAGAGAAACAGCATACAAAATGCGATCAACACGAATGCCCAAAATATACTATCCTTTAAGCCTGTGATGATAAATGCGGATCCTTCCAAAAATGTTACACTGCTTCCGGTAAAAGTTACTTTATAAGTTGCGGTGTCAAAAATTTCATTCGACTTGTTTTCTAGATCATTCAGCAAAACGGGTAAACGTACACTACCAATATCTTTCATATTCACGCTGATACGGATATATCTTTGAGAACTGTCGATAAAACTCGTTGCCAGCTTAGTGACCATCGATTTATTATCACCCACTTTTTTACGCAATGCCACCGATAATGAAGCCGGTATCTCTATCGGCAAAGCATAGCTTGCACTATCACCATTATAAAATCCCTGATTGGCGAATTTCAATGCTTCAATGATACTTAAAGGTCTTGCAGTTTCATCCTTAGTAGCAATATAATTACTCAATGTTTCTACATTTTGCAATGCAGCCATTTTCAAAGCCCCCCTGTTCTTTTTTGTATCCACCACAATTTCTAATGGCATCACACCCTTGAAATTTGTTTCAAACCATTTAAGATCGGTATATATTTTATTTTGATGCGGAAGATCATCCACAATGAATCCTTCACTTTTTAATCTGAATATCCCTATCACTGCAAATACAGTTACAGCTAGCGTTACAGCATATACCCATTTGGCATGATGAAATGCCCAGTATTCGATCTTCACCAATATCATTTCTAAAAACTGATTGTCGAGATAACGAACATGCTTGGCTTCGGGCGGAGGTAAATAACTTAATACAACAGGAATAAATATCAATGAGATTAAAAATAAGGCCATGATATTGATACCTGATACTACCCCGAATTCTTTCAGCAACTGACTCTGTGTAAATGCAAATACAGCAAACCCGATAGCTGCAGCAATATTGCAGAACAATGTAACGATACCCATTCTGCCCACCATGTTCACCAATGCTTTATGCTTATCACCTATCTCTTTAAAGGAAGTATGAAATTTATTTAAAAAATAAATACAGTTAGGAACACCGATCACTACGATCAGCGGCGGGATCAATGCTGTTAATAAAGTTATTTTATAACCGCAAAGCACCATGGTTCCCAAACTCCATGTTACACCCATTCCAACCACCAATAAACTCATGATGGTTGCACTCACAGAACGGAAGAATACAAATAAGGTAATGGCCGACAATAAAAAGGAACCAAATAAGAACCAGTTCATTTCATCTTTGATCTTATTGCCAATAGTTGTTCTGATATAAGGCAATCCGCTGATATGCGTTTTGAGATTTGTTTCCTTTTCAAAACCTGCCACTTCATCCACCACATTATTGATCAATCGGGTTCTTGCTTTACTGTTGATGGTATCCTTATTGAGCGTAACTAAAATGAGATAAGATCTTACTGTATCATTTTTTGCCGGAATATTATACAGGATCCCTTTATAGAATGGAAGATTTTCAAAAACAGATTTGGCACTGTCCAATGATGGCTGATCGCTGTAAGGATAATGAAATATTTTAGGCGATAATAATTTGCCTGTTGCAGAATCTTTATTTAATGTGAGTGCTTCCGGAATACTCAATACCGCTTCCACCGAAACGATCTCTTTCAAATGCTGGTGAAATTTGCTAACCGCATTAAATATTGCAGGCGTATAAAACGCATTACTTTCAACACCTATTGCTAAAATATTACCATCCCCGCCGAACTTTTTAAGAAAATCCTGATATTCCACATACTTGGGATTATCTATGGGAACTGCCCGACTAAAATCGTAACTCAATTTTACCTGCGAAGCAAAATAACCCATTACAGCTGTTGCAACCATCAATACCAGCAAAAGAGGCAACCGAAATTTTAAAATGAACTTTCCTAATGAATACCACATTTCCTATTAATTTAACAGACTAAAAAAATTTATCCAGCAGCAAAGAAAAGCATAATTCGATTTGTGCGTACGAATCAGGCAATATTGTTTTCCGGCAAGGGCTGCTTAACAAGTTTTCTTAACTTGCTTCAATGAGTAATTTTATTCAATCTTCAAATACAGTTTATAAACTGACCTATGTATTTTGAATAATAATAATTTCCGTTCCGGGACTGGACTAGTTTCTTGAAACGCAAGCAACCTTCTATTTATCTCCAGACAAAAAGGATCATTAAACAGTAGCTTCTTAAATCTGATTATATGAATATGTACGGAACTGTAACAATAATTACAAAAAGATTCAGACAGAATTAAATCGCAAACCAATATCCGATCAGCTGGCAAATAATACCCACGATCAATCCGATATAGATCTCTGCATTCGTATGATCACTGACCAATAAGCGGCTCGTGCAAACAACCCCTGTCAATAATACTGTGATGCTGATGGCCAAAGTTATTTGCGTGTGATAGAAAAATGCAAACAATATCATCGCTGCCAATGCGCCTCCCATGGCCATTCCGTGCAGACTGATCTTGATATAATTATTGATGATCACACCAAATGAGGTTGAAATGAAAATACCAAAGAAAAAGAACTTCAATACTTCGGGTTGATCAGTAAAGTTGCGGCTGAGATAATACATCCACCAGTAAAACACCATCGTAATGATGAAAGGTGCGATTCTATCTTTTTGTGTACGCAGAAAAATACTTTCACTGAATTTTAAACGCCATAATAAGAAAACAGCAAAGGCAGGAAAGAAGGCAGTCCACCAAAACACCCCGAACAAACGCATCTTCAATTTCCACAAAGTGATCCCCGAGAATTCATAAGGAAACTGAATGATCAAAAAGATAAAAATATAGGTTGGTATGAACAAAGGATGAAATACATAGGAAATGATCTTCGCCGGAATGCGGAGTAAAACGGATGGTCTATCTATTTCTGTTTGTTCTTGCATATTTTTTTATTACGCGAATTCAATCGAATTACACGAATGATAAACGATTTAGTTTTTCTTTTTTAGGTTTTAGTTTTTGAACCTATAATTCTTTCCTCAATCTTGCTACCGGAATATTCAGCATCTCCCGGTATTTGGCTACGGTTCTTCTGGCAATATTATAGCCTTTCTCATTCAGCATATCGGTCAAATATTCATCGCTTAAAGGCTTGCGTTTATCTTCTGCTTCGATCATATTGCTTAATATCTTTTTCACTTCACGTGTACTCACTTCTTCGCCACTGTCGGTGCTCAGACTTTCACTAAAGAAGAATTTTAATCTGAATGTTCCGAATTCTGTTTGCACGAATTTGCTATTGGCCACACGGCTTACCGTTGAAATATCCAAATTGGTTTTCTCTGCAATATCTTTTAAGATCATTGGGTGCATCTCCGTTTCATCGCCCGTTAAAAAGAATTCGTGCTGATGCTTCATGATCGTATCCATTGTGATCAGCAAAGTATGTTGCCTTTGCTTGATCATATCAATGAACCACTTAGCAGAATCTATTTTTTGTTTGATGAATAATACTGCTTCCTTTTGACGTTTATCTTTTTTAGCTCCTCTTTCATATTCCTTCATCATATCCCTGTAACCTTCGCTCACCCGCAGATCGGGTGCATTGCGCGAATTCAGGGTCAGTTCCAGTATTCCGGCATTATTGAAGATATAAAAATCGGGAACGATATAACTTTCCGCTTTATTGATCTCGCCTACATTGCCGCCGGGTCTTGGATTGAGTTTGATGATCTGATTGATCACTTCTTTGATCTGATCATCGGTTAAATTCAATCCACGCTGGATCTTTTCGTAATGCTTCTTGGTAAACTCTTCGAAATATTTACTCAATACTTTAATGGCCAGATCAACACTTTTTTCTTCAGTTAATTTTCTTTCGAGTTGCAAGAGCAAACATTCCTGTAAATTTCTTGCTCCTACTCCGGGCGGATCAAACTGCTGTATCAGCTTAATGATGCTCTCCACTTCTTTTTCATCAGTGATCACATTTTGTCTGAATGCCAGATCATCCACGATACTGCTCAGTTCTCTTCTTAAATAACCATCATCATCCAAACTTCCTACAATTTGCTCAGCAACTTTAAAACGACGTTCATCTAATTCCAGTAATCCAAGCTGATTGATGACCATATCAAAAAAGCTGCTCTCATTTTTCATGGGCACCACTTTCTTGTCGTCTATCTCCGGATAATTCTCATCCTTCATTTTATAATCGGCGATCTCTCCGTCATCATCCGCCACATATTCGCTGATATCCAAATTCTCATACTCATCCTCACTGCCATCCAGTTCATATTCTTCTTCAGCACTTTCAAATTCATCTTTCATTTCATCGCTGTCATCGTTATTGGCGTCTTCATCCATTTCCAATGCAGGATTCTCTTCCAGTTCTTCTTTGATACGTTCTTCGAGATTAGCAGTAGGTACCTGCAACAACTTCATTAACTGAATTTGTTGAGGTGATAACTTTTGCAACAAGCGTTGCTGTAATGATTGACCTAATGCCATTTTCGTTTTCCTGAATTTGAGTTTTAAAGCTATGAGCCGTGAGCCTTTAGCTTCGAGTGAAATCCTCACAGCTCAAAGCTCTTCGCTTCTTAACTTTCTTACTTGCAAATAACAATGTAAATTTACATACAAATGAAAGCAACAATACTGTGAAAAGAATTTGTTTGTTTGTAAATTTATTGCTAATACTTGTTGCGACTGGTAAAGCTCAGCTTTCGCAACAGCCCTCTGTTTCAAAAACGGCAAGCGACAGTTCAAAAATATATCCACTTCGTCTTGTTCCCAACAACTATTACAACAGTACACTCGGTTTCTTTTGTATCAAAGAATTACAAATAGAAAAAGCAACCAAAATCCCATTGCGTATCCGACTCGGAAGTTTGGATTACGTGAATAAGATGGAGGGAAAGAAAAATTAAAACAATAAAAAAATGATACACATAATTAGTTTTTTAATTCAATCTCTGGCCACAATAATTTTTCTTGTTTTTATGGCATTTCCCTTAGTCGTTCTCTCATTAATATTTTGGGACGGAAGTTTTTTCGACATTGGGGAGAAAATATTGGACACAATATGGGAACCCAAAGAATAAATATATATGGAACTTAGTTTAATTGTTGAGAGCAAAAATTTTGAACATAATAAGGAAATGCAAAGCGAGATTGAAAAAAATCCTTGCAAATTATGTTTAATGGGGTCTGGCCCGATGTGCGTTGAGAGAAAGTATTGCAGATGGGATACCCATAGAGAAATTTATGTTAAAAAAGAAGTGAGGGTCAACGAATAATTAAGATAATAACTACCTCAAAAAGTAAGTGTTTTTAGAGATTTTTGTTGTATCAGAGTTATAAAACCCGTCAACAA